>CALZHT010000036.1 GCA_945787445.1 uncultured Desulfobulbaceae bacterium | reverse complement strand
TCTCAAACCCAGTACCTAAATACCAGGCTCGGTCTTACTCATTTTACTCTTAACTTGGCCCGTTCTACGCTATTCAGTTTTCAAAGATCAAAGGGTATGGCAACAGAGACCTCTTGCCAAAAAGAAATGATATTCTCCATGAAGAGAAGACCATATTATTTACTCGCAAAATAGTATTTGTCAAGTATTTTAGATGTCTTTTCAACTCTTTTCCGTCAAGCCGAAAAGGCCGAAAAACTAATATAACTTAGTCTCCTTGTCAACAGAATACTTCTCAAGAGTAAAAGAAAATCAAGTCATTATGATAAAATTGGAATTTACACTATGCTGTCAAGCAGCTTGCCAAGCAGCTCCAGGTGAGAAATTTCCTCGGACGCAATTTGCAGCAGTACCTTGCGGCTCTCAGTATCACTGGTATTGGCCGCGGCGCGCTGGTAAAGGTCCAAGGCCTGAGCCTCGATGGACATTGCCAGCTCAATAATGTGTTCTGTAGATTCGAGATCTGCCGGAAAGAGTTTTACATATTCTTGGGTTGTCAAGCCGCCTTCGACAGCGGGAAAAACCTTTTTTTGTTCAAAATCCTCCCGGGATATATTTTCCTCGGAAAGTCTTCTGTATTCCCGTAAAATTCTTTCCTGATGTGAAATTTCGATGTCAGCGAGTTTTTTGAACAATGATCGCGCCTCCCTATTTTCAACCTTGCGCTCCATGGACAAGTAGAAATCCCGCAATCCTTTTTCAAGTGAATAGGCAACAACAAGAAACTTCAAAGGTGTCTCCTTGCCTTTGAAAAGATCAAGACCCTGGAATTCATCACCGATGGCGGTTTGGCCCTCCCATCCCTTGAATCCGCCTTTGAGGTTATATACCTCTCCATATCCATGTGCTGTGAGCATCTGGGCGGCAACCCGGCTTCGACCCCCCACGGCACAGTAAACAATAATTCCTTTTTCAGGATCGATTTGCTTGAGCCTTTGGGTAAGTGTCGGTAATGGGACCAGTTTGGCGCCCGGAATATGACCTTTTTCATATTCGCGGGGCTGCCGGACATCCAATAGGATGAAATCGTCGGATTTTCTCTTTTTCATATATGCCCTGGCGTCATCCGCATCGAACGATTTGACCGGGTTTAAAAATTGGTTCCAGCGCATGCGTCTCCCTTCAAAACAGAATGTATATTTTTCTACCAGCAAAGTACTTATTTATTAAGATGCGAAGCGATTGATTTAGTCAACTTGAAAATACCACTCGTAGATGATGGCAAACGCTGTTATTTGCCACATAAAAGATTTTCCTGCCCAACAAGATAGGAAGGCAACATGACTTAATTTACCAGCAATATAATCAATGAATCATCTTGGTAATTTCTCTTCTTGACAAATACATCTGAAAGGAGAATAGTAACCGTTAATGTATTAGGGTTGCTGTATTGGCTTGCCAGGGGAGCCACTGCAGCATTTATTAGTGTCCCTGATCAAGGAGGTGATCCAATGTCTAATCGATATATGGGTAGTGCTTCCGGAGTAGCTTGTTGACGCCAGGTTGTTAACGGAAGCTGCTATATGTCCGAAATGCCCCGTTTCATTGAAGCGGGGCTTTTTTATTTTGCAGGAAAGATAATTAATGAATTCGTATAAAACTACGAATTGTCTGCTACGCGGACGCATTGACCATAATGACTCCTTGCTATGAAAAGGGTGATAAGCACAGTGTAACCGAGTTTGTCAGCGCAAACAGAGTTGACACCAAAACTCCGTTCATGCCCCACAATTGAAGCCGTGTCATTGGGCTTTTTCTTGTTATGCTGGCTCATTTTACAGATTGAACGAGTGAAATCTAATCTGGCGACAGACAAACATAAGTGGCAATCCACCTCATAATGTATCCACATCATAGACCCTAGCTAAAACTCCCGTATGGGAAAGGATCAGGTAAATTCCATGCCATCGTAACCATCGTTGTCATTGGAGAGTAGCACACGTCAAGAAAAGGTTTATCAACAATAACACCTTGTAAACAAAACAAATAACTCCCTCACCTCATAAATTCCCATTCGAAGAATTGCTAAAATCTTTTAGTAAAATCAATCTGTTCAAGATTAAATTCCTTTTTCTCATCACTTAACTGTATCAAAAACCTTAAAAAATCAAATAATTAAGGCGAAATACCCTTCAGCATACTCATTATTCTGTGGGAGAAAAACCTACAACGCACCTATCAATTTATTTCTACAAAACAACTATCCTATTAATATTTTTGATATAAATTGTCTTGGCATAGAACCTGCTATTTACGTGGCGCTATTAATCAGCCTGTTCCATTTTTCAACTTGTTGTTGGGAATAAACATATATTTCAACAGGCGTGGACAAAATCGTTGGCCAACTTTTCTAGACAGGGGCATAGATAGGCAGCAATGCTTTATTGCCTGCAATAGTATCAAAACCATATAACAATCTGGAGGTGCTCTACTACAATTTAAAAGAGTATCAAGACTGAAAGAGTTGAGTCATCAAAGAGGATAACAAGGGCCCGATCCTTACCATGCCTCATTCTTTCAGTCGGTAATGTAAACGGCGCACGGGTGGATCGATAATTAGGTCCATAATCTTCGCGCCCCAACAGCCTTGACCGGCAAAAAAATAATCAGCATTTTTGGCGTTATTTTTTTGCCAATTATGTTAGGGCACTAAAATTCAAACAACTAAAAATGAGGTGCCGCAATGCCCTGCGGGACATAACGGTTCCTCGAATCAACCATTAATTCATTTTTGTGAGGGTACTATGGTGAAAAATAAATTTGTAATCCTAGTCTTGTCCAGTGCTGTTCTGTTCACAGCATCAAATGGTTTTGCCAAATCCAGTTATCAAACCGATATAAATGATCATTGCGCCCCGGAGACACCTAATATTTCATGTAGTGGGTGTCATGATTCAAGCGCGGCACAATCAGCCTATTTTTCAGGCAACCTGGACTCTTTCTGTCCTACACCGGTCGACCCTTGCACTGATGGCGACGGTGACGGTTTTGACATTGGAGGCAGCACCTGCGGCCCGGTTGATTGTAATGATAATGACCCGGCCGTGAAACCCGGTGCTGCTGAAATTTGCATGGACGGCAAAGACAACGACTGCGATGGTCTGATCGACGACGCTGATCCTGATGCAGTAGGCTGCCCGCCGCCTTGTACCGATAACGACGGTGACGGATTCTCTGTGGAAGAAAATTGCGGGCCGTTTGACTGTGATGACACCGATGCGGGCATCAACCCCGACGCCGTCGATTTTCCCAATAATGGCATTGATGAAGACTGCAATGGCAGCGACCTGGTTGATAGCACCCTGCTCGACAATGACGGCGACAAGTATACACAGGCTGATGGCGACTGTAATGACCAGGATGCATCCGTTAACCCCGATGCCGTGGAAATTCCCAATAATGATATTGATGAAGATTGCGATGGCGCCGACCTGATCGACGTTTCCTTGCTGGACAACGATGGTGATGGTTTCACTCCGGCTAATGGCGATTGTGATGATACCAATGCCAAAATGAATCCGGATGCGGATGAAAGTTGTACAGACGGTATTGATAACGACTGCGACGGTCATGTCGATTCTCAAGATACCAATGCGATGAATTGCCCGGTCGACTGCACTGACGAAGACATGGACGACTATAAAACTGAAGGCGGTGACTGTGGACCGATTGACTGCAATGATAATAATGCCGATGTCAAGCCCGGTGCTGTTGAAATCTGCGATGACAATATCGACAATGACTGTGACGAGATGATCGATGAAGGATGTGATCCGGGATGTTGGGATAATGACGATGACGGATACATGGACGTTGAATGTGGTGGTGTTGATTGCGACGATACCAATTCAGCCATCAATCCCGAGGTCGGCGAAACGTGCGGCAATGGGATCGATGAAAATTGCAATGGTAGCGGCGATGAAGTATGCATTACCTGCCCAGACGGCAGTGTGCTGACCATCAAAAGATATGTATATAATTACGAATACAAACGGCTGGTGGTTAGGGGCCTCGCCGATGTCAATACCACCGTAACCCTTGTTAATGGTGACACCGGCATGGTCATGGCCGATGACATCCAAGTGAGAGACGGCATGTGGAAGAAACGATTCAGGAATGTGTCTCTTGCCGAGGTTCCATCTAAAGTAGAGGCTATCAACTCAAATGGTTGCGCCACAGATCGGGCTGTGAAGATGAGAAATCTTCCGGTTGAGGATGTTGACGATAGTGACGACGAGGAAAGCGATGACGACGAGGGCCACGGCGATAGCGATAGCGACAGCGATGACGACTAAAACAAACTGAGAATTTATTTAACTTAATAGAGGGGAGGCCAATGGCCTCCCCCTTTTTTTTTATAAATGGCAGAAGGAATCGGGAGCCAAAAGGAAAACTTCACCGCCCACAGGCGGAGGCTTTAAATATCGACTAAAGTCGGCGACATCGACTATGCCGATTTTGAACCGCAGAATATAGAACAAGGAATATGTCGATGTAAAATACACCACAAAAAAAGTAACTGATAAACTTTAATGAATATTCATTCCTGCAATTAATTCATAAATCGAAAAGGATGCATTATTATACTTCTGCGGTTTACCCACAAGGGGCATAAACTTTATTCGATATTCACAAAATTAAGCGCAAAAGCTGCCACCTAAAGGTAGGAGTTTAAACCTACCAAGTTGGGATTATAATCACACTTTTGCTCCGCTTAAACAGAATCTCTTTTTTATTAAGGAAAGACAGGAAGTATAGAATCCCGGAACAAGCTGCTTTTTTGTTTTTTCATTCACATGCTAACTACTATGTGCTACAAAATGCTTGTAAACCTATGATTTTAGGTGTTACATAGTCATAACAAACCAGGAAAAACAATGACCTGTATTTCATTAGATGTGGTAGTACCATATCATTAGACAGGTTACTTCAGACCCGAATTAATGCCATTCTGAAAAACTTTTCAAATAATTTCAATATGTTGAAAATTCATTCTTTTTTTGTCTTTTTCTGGAGACACCAAACAAAAACCAAAAATCAATAATTTACATAAAATTTTAATAAATTACTTGCCTAGTTAGTCGCTTTAATGCGACATGATTTATTATAACACCCCTTACAAATTATTATTCCATATTACCCATCCTATTGATTTTGTGAATGTAAGCATAATTGGCACAGAACCTGCTAATGCTTCTGCGCATGTCAGCCTGCTATATTTCCAAATGTGGCAGCGAAACCAAATACAACGAAATCGCATCTCAATAAAAGCAACAGGAGGATTATCACCATCGACTAAAACATGCACTACGTCTCAAAAGTATGTTCCTAAAGAGGATAGTTCGGATCCGGTCCTTCTCCAGAAACATATTATTTCAGTCGGTTTTGCAAAGGGCGTCTGGATAAAACTGCTATTCTGTTGGCTACCCAAGCGCCCAAACAGCCTTTAACCGGCAGAAAACTATCGGCACTTTTAGCGATATTTTTTTGTTGGGTTTACTAGGGCACTAACTATTAATAGGCTATTAATGGGGCACTGTTTGATCTTTCATGAAAAACGGTTCCTCAAATTTAACAACTGTTATCCATGTTCAAAATGGAGCAACAGACTACTAATCAAAAGAAGACCAACACTCGCATGAGTAAAATTGGTCCAAAGTATGAACCAAAAACAGGAGATTTTACATGAAGAAGATAGCAATTCTATCTAGCTGTATCTTCGCCCTTGTGGCATTGGCCACTTGGGCGCCGAACGCGGAAGCGTTTACCAATTTCGCCCCGAACAATTGTTCTAGTTGTCACAATGGTTTCAGCGGGGGCTCGGGTTCCAGTAGCCATGCTTTTCATTTACAACAACAGGGCTTAGGCTGCTCCAACTGCCATGACTCGAATTTTGCCCTGTCAAGCTGCGTTGGTTGCCATGCCCAGGATCCTCTTGTTGACTTCCATGCAGCGAATGTTGGAGCAAACACATGCATGCCCTGTCATCAGGGGACACCACCGCCGCCACCACAACAGGAAGCCAATTGCGTTGACGGCCTAGATAACGACAACGACGGACTCACCGACTGTGAAGACCAGGATTGCACCAATGATCCCGCTTGCCAACCGCCCCCGGTGGAAGATTGCGCCGACGGCGCTGACAACGATGGCGATGGCTTCACCGACTGTGATGATCAGGATTGCGCCGATGATATCAACTGCCAGGTACTGTTTGAGGAAAACTGCACCGATGGTATGGATGACGACAACGACGGCTTCATCGACTGTAGGGATCCAGACTGCGTCAATGACCCAGCCTGCCAGGTACCCGAAATAGAAGACTGCATAGACGGCATAGATAACGACGGCGACGGCGCGGTTGACTGCGATGATGTTGATTGCTCAGCTGATGCCGCTTGCCAGCAGCCGCCTGCACCCACGATGGAAGTAGATTGCGCTGACGAAGCTGACAACGACGGCGACGGCCTCACCGACTGTGAAGACCAGGATTGCGCCGCTGATTTTATCTGCCAGCCACCGGCGGTAGAAGACTGTAACGACGGTTTGGACAACAACGGCGACGGCTTCGTAGACTGCTCCGATGCGGACTGCGCTGCGGATCCGAGCTGCGAAGTGTCTCCTCCGCCTACTCCAGAACCGACCCCTGAGCCTACTCCAGAACCGACTCCTGAGCCTCCTCCAGCAGGTGATGACGAAGTCGACGATTCCGATTCCGACGATGACGATGACGATGATGATGATGACGATGATCGTGAACGTGAAAACCACCACGATTACAAACACCGCTATTACCGTCGATAATGACTAAAACATTCTGATTAATTTGATCAGTCAAAAAGGGAGGCCACCGGCCTCCCTTTTTTATTTTTGGGAAGGAAATATATGGGTAAGGAAAAGTTGCAATCCAAGATCGATGTTAACCGATAATTCAGTGTACAATAAATAGAGTATTACTTTGATTCAAACCGACCCTGGAAAAAACGGAGATGGGCCGGTTCGTAGACGAAACGCAATCCTTTGATTTCATGACGCCGCTTATACAGCCTTATGATGCCGTCCGCAACCGCCTGCATATGGTCGTTGCTGTATACCCGGCGCGGGATCGTCAGCCGGACGAGTTCAAGGGAGGGCCGATAGTTTTTACCGGTCTCAGGGCTCCGTCCTCTGGATACATTTCCCCGCTCCATTGCCCGCACGCCTGTTTCGATAAACACCTCGGCAGCCAGCCGCTGGGCCGGATATTCATCCTGATCGATATGCGGCAGAAATCGCTTGGCATCCAGGAAAATGGCGTGGGTGCCGAAAGGGGTCACCACCGGAACGCCTGCATCCCTAAGAAGCTGGCCGAGAAGTTGGGTCTGACGCACACGGGACCTGATATACCGGTCGTCCAACATCTCTTCCACCCCGCGCGTGATTGCAGCCAGATCGGCAGTGGCAAGCCCGCCGTCGCAAATATTGCCCTCATTAATCCGCAGCATTTCCTGGGCTTTTCCTGTAAGCGCAGTGTCCTCCCTAAAGGCAAGTATCCCTCCTATATTAATGAGAAAATCCTTTTTGCCGCTGATGGTGCAGCCATCACCATACAGCATCATTTCCCTTAAGATGTCGCGGATCTTGGTCTGGTGATACTGGGGGTCGCGCTGCTGGATCATATAGGCGTTTTCAACAAAGCGGGTGGAATCGAAATACACCGGAATGTTTTGAGTTCCGCAGTACTCATAAACCTCCTTCATATTGTCCATGCTTACCGGTTGGCCGCCTGCCATGTTCACCGCGTGCTCAAAGGAGATATAGGCGATCTGGTCGGCGCCGTACTTATCAACCAGGGCCTTGAGTTTGTCGAGATCGATATTCCCTTTCCAGGGGAAATCACTAGCAGGTTCATGGGCCTGGTCAACGATGACGTCGGCAAAAATACCGCCGGCCAGTTCCTGGTGCAGCTTGGTGGTCGTGAAATACATGTTGCCCGGCACCAATTGCCCCGGCTTGATCATGATCTGGCTGAGGATGTGTTCAGCAGCGCGGCCTTGGTGGGTTGGGATAATATGCTTATAGCCCGTTATATCCCGCAACATCTCAACCATACTCAAATATTCGTCGCTGGTAGCAGCGCTGGCCCGCACCCCTTCGTAAGCGGCCCACTGATCAGTGCTCATTGCCGAGGTGCCTGAATCAGTCAGAAGATCGATGGTGACATCACAGGATCGCAACAAAAACGTATTATAGCCGGCGGTCTTGATTGCTTTTTCACGTTTTTCATGGTTAAGATCTCCGACCCGCTCAATGGTATGGATCTCATACGGGAAGGTATCGAACTCAAAAGGCTCCAAATCAGCAAAAACCGACCTGTAACGCATTTCATCGCGCCAGACCCCTGTGTTTAGCGCATGTAAAGGAGCTATTTTGTCGCGTTGCCTGTAGAGACTGATAATCGCGTCTGCTACCTGATCGAGCTGCTCGTTGGTCATGGCCAGGCGCGGTATCTGCACCGGCACCAGGTGGTCGCGGCCGACTTGACCATTTGCCAGGACCCGCACCCCGGATATTTCGTAAAGAGCAGCGGAGAAAGTGTCCTGGACATGATCGGTTATGGGAGGAAGATAATAATCAGCCAGTATATAGGCGCCGTCGCAGCCGCGCTCGAGCGGCACCCCGGCGTCTCGCAGCCTTTGGGTAAACCGCTCGGTCTGGTGCATGACCCAATAGACCTCGGCCTCATCACACATTTCGCTCAGTCCACGCGCCAGCACTTCCATGGTCCGCCCGGCCATGCCGCCATAGGTATGGAGCCCTTCATAAACCACAACTTCGTTCATTAACCTTTCGTGGTCGTCAGGATTGTCGGTGGTAAGGATACCGCCGGTATTGCACTTCGGGTCCTGGGCGCCATCCAGCAAAAAAATGCTGGTGGTCTTTACGATCTGCCGTACAATATCGCCAATGGTCCGGCTGGAACAGCCTGGTTCATGGCGTTGGATATACCAGGCGTTTTCAATTACTCGGGAGCCGTCGCACACAAGACGCTTACCATACTTGCGTGCCATGGCACAAACAGCTCGCAGATTCTCCATACTGAAGGGATGCTGTCCATCGGCAAACGCCTGCACCCCAACAACCGCCACTCTGCCTTGCCGGAGGACTTCTCCCAACCTTTTTATATCCGCGTTGCCGGTGAAGACCGGCTCTGTGTGGTCCCGTATATCCGGGACCTCTACATCTCTGGGAGTCAAGACATCGATGCGGCTGCGGGCGTTGCTCGGCAAAACCGATCCCGGCGGCACCATGGTTGAAACTATCAGTTTTACGCAACCGAGCAGATTGTGGGCCGGGCAGACATAGTTGTGGCCCAAAACATTTTGTACGGCGGCCTGCAACGCCTCAAAGTTGCGGGAACCTGCATAGGCTTCGTCACCAATCAATTGACCGGCGAGCTGTTCCTGGCTCATGGCACTGGTGCCCATGGCGCACATATCAAAACTAATCTGGGACGGTGTCAGATTAAAGACATTGAAATGGGCTTCCGCCAGATACTTTTTGCGCTCCTCACGCGATGGAAAGGACAGCAGGCGTACGGTTTTGATCTTATGGGGTTCATGGGCCGGCGTCCTGTTATTCATAGATTGCTTCCTTTTCTTCAGGCACACCTACCACTGATTCTTTTGACGTAGAAGCATGAATAGTGACGGGTCTTTTACCACAGAGTCCACAGACACCACAGAGCAAGATTTTTACTTTTAAACAGGTACTCTGTGACCTCCGTGTTCTCTGTGGTGCAATCATGTTTTTTCCGTGAATCTGTTAATAGTTGATGTCCGTAAAAGTCGTATCGTGAGCGAAACTCAACGTCAGCCCGGTTGCATCACCGGTGCCGGTCCGTCGCCAGGCATGGTCATCAGGCGGTGCATTATATGCCGAATTTCCATTGAGATCGGCGTAGAAATCCACCTGGTAAGTTTCACCGCTATCTATAATCCTGGGGATTACAATGGAATAATCTGCGGCTGTTATACTATTTAACCTGAAGGCGCCCACTGTCTGCTTGTTGGAAGTTTTAATAACCCTCACTTCGAAAAGTTGATTTAAATGTGGTGTCATGCCGGTCAAGGCAAAGGTAAAATCACCAACCGGTTCAGTTGCTGCAATGGCACCAATATCGGTAAAATTGACATTGTGAGCAAATGTCACTATTCCAGTGGGAGGAATAGTTTCCCTCCAGGCATGATCCGTTGGAGGTGCATCATATGTCCTGCTGTTATTAAGGTCGGCGAAAAAATCAAGGGTGTAACCACCGTCCGGTGGCACCATAAAAGGATGAAAAATGGAGAAGGTGGCGGAAGGAAGGGTATCAACAATAGTCCGGCTTTGCAGAACACCGCTTGATGAAACCACCCGCAGTTCGGTTAACTGATTCAGATGCGGCCCCATATCACTTAAGTTGACGGTCAAATCCTGGAAAGCCCCCTGGTTTATCCAATCGCGTATCTGGTTCTGGAGCCCCTGGCTGAGCGGAGGTCCGCCGGGAGGCATCTGGGTACCTGCTGAGGTACCGCTGACGCGACGAAAGAGATCACTGTTGGCCGCCTGGAGGGGAATTACCCGGATTCCGTTTGAATTTAGTGACGACTGATTAACAAGATTCGCATAGGAATTACCGGCATCAAGCGCCATCGGGACGTTGCCTAAGGGGGTGCCGTGGCAATTGGGAACGGCACAGTTGCTGTTGAAAATCGCTTGAATATCCCTTGTATACGAACTCACCGGCCCAACCTGGGTTGGAGTGGTAGGGCCGGGTGCTGGTGCATCTGTTCCATCGCCGGAACTGCAGGCAATTATCTGTGCAAAACAGGCCAGAATAAATAATCCTGTTATCCAATTTACGAACTTCATGGTCTACCTCCTTAAACGGATTCAGGGATGCTAAATGGCCAACAGTAGAACGGCTCATCCACATTGAATTCTAATTTTTAAAGCTAAACTCATTTTTGCTTTTATTTGTGTATCTCTTACAAGACAAAGAATCAGAAAAACACATGCATTTCAGCCATCAATTCGTTAAAATTCCCGCTGGGATTCTGGGGTATGTCGTTATTCACCCTGTAAAAGAGCCGCAACTGGAGATACTTGGCCAGAAACGATTCCAGCCCCAGGGAGTATCGGACCCGGTGGTCCTCGCCCACATCATCATTCGGATCAAAATAGTCCCAGGCGTACTTGATGTTCAATCGGTCCCAGAGCAGCAGATTGATCTGGGCATGGACAGCCCAGGCGTCTATGCTCTGCTGATTTGAGTCCTCGATGCTGATTAGATCACCCTCGCTCAGGGCGGTGAATGGTCCCAGGTTGGCGGCGAGATACAGACCGTAAAGATCCCGGTCATCCACGTCATTGTGGGCATAGGAACCGCCCACCATAATGGAGCGCATGAAGGGCAGAATATTGCTGAACAGATAATACCCGTTCAGAGAATACTGCTTGTCGCCGTTATCCCCGATGGTGTTGTCGCCATTGATTATGGAGGTAGCTAGAAAAACACGGCCCGGGGAAAAGCCCAACTCGATCCCATCTCCCGCATTGCTGAAAGTAAAGCCGGTATTCGAACGGATAAAAGCCCCATCATCCTGGATGCGGAGACCGTACGAAGGAAAAAAGCGGCCCGCCTTGATATATCCTTCGAAAGGCAAAAAACCCGACAGCAGACCCACGGCCTCCCGGTTGATCGCACCCCCCGGCGCAAACGATTCATCAACATAAAAGGTCAGAAAATCCTCTATCAGGTCAACCTCTAGGTAGAGCAGGCCCTCGTCAATGGTGAAGTCGTTTGCTCTGTAGGGCCTGATAAATTCATCGTTTTCCACCCTGCCCTCTGCATTCGGCAGATCAAAGAACAACGAGGTGTTGGTAACCCGAAAATTGGCGCCAATGGACACCCTCTCCATCATTTGATCAGATAGTTGTTGGGCGCCTTCTTCCATGGGCTCGGGCATCTTGGGAGCACGGAGGAGCTTTTCAGCCAATGCGGCGAACTCTTTTGTCCGCTTGCCGCCGCCGCTTTTGTTGACATGACAGAAATCACACTTGTATCCCTCGCGGACCGCGAGGTACGGTTCGGCCTGCACCAGGGATGGCGCCATGAGCATGGCGGCAATATACAATAGAGACACCAAAACACTGCTTTTGAGCTTCATCCTTTCCATCCTCCTTGGAATAATAATCGACTCCTTGCATTTACAATTTCAGGCGTCTAGCAATTTGCCCTGCGGGCAAATTGCCTAAAAATATTCATTTTCGCCGTAACAATTTCTTCCATCTTTTCGCCGTAACAGCTTCTTGTACCAATTTATCCATTTATAAAATGGTATAGATTGGCAGGGGAAGCGTATATGGGGGAAACACCTTATTTGTGGGGTAGCAAAAGTACTACCTTATCTTTAATAAATAGCCAGGATGATGGTTGAGATTTTGCTTTTGTTATCAGAATCGCTAACCCGAATGGCGGAAATGGAAAGTCTTTATAATAAACAGCGTCCGCTCTTTCCGCTTTCTCCTTTCCCTCTATGGCTAAAGTTCTCACCTATAAAAATAGGTAATTCCTGCAAAACCTCTAAAGAGTATCTTCTGCCAAAGCCTTGGCATTGATATAACTTTCCTTGACTTATAGTAAGGAATAATGAATAATTTTGGAAAAAGATAATAAGTAAGGAGAATAAGATAATGCCAATCGCAAAGGTGACAAGTAAGGGACAGATAACAATTCCTGTCTCCATCCGCAAGCATTTACATTTGCAACCCGGTGATGCGGTTGATTTTTTCATCGACGAAGGGGGGACGGCACGAATGCTGCCCCTTTCACGCAAAGTTTCCGAGGTCTTCGGTTTGCTGAGCAGAAAAGGGCAAAAGGCTTTTTCCGTGGAGGAAATGAACGAAAAACTGCAGCAGCAATTTCGCAAGCAGGGAAAATGAAAGGCCTTGATACCAATATACTGGTCCGATTTCTTGCCAATGACGACAAGAAGCAGGCGGCCAGGGTGAAAAAACTCTTTGAAGCTGCGGAACTATCTGGTGAACGCTTTGTTGTTCCTGCCCCGGTTGTTCTTGAATTGCTGTGGGTACTGACTGCTGTTTACGAATACCCTCGCGAAGCAGTATTGAACGCCTTGGAACAAATGACGTTGATGCCTATCCTCAATTTTGAAGATCCGGAACGGATTTATCAGCTCATAAATTTAGGCCGAACGGCAAAAACCGATTTGCCAGATATCCTGATCGGCCTGTCGGCGCAGTCCCTTGGTTGCGAAAACACTTTGACCTTTAACAAAAAAGCCGCTGGATCCGAACTTTTTACTTTACTCTAAATTTACTACAAATCCATCAAAGACACGCTGGCGGCTGCGCGCCACTATACCGTTTACCAGACGATAGCGCTACGAGTTCGAGCTGAAAGTCCGAAGGTGAAAGCTCAAAGCCTCCATACTTTCACCTTTGAACTAGTCGCGTAACCGTGTTCTCTTTTGATCCGGACCAATCAAATTCTCCAGCAAGGTGACTGTGCACTATAAAATCATCCTTGCTTTTCGTTTTTGGATAGTGATACAAACTTTTCAATTAAGGAGTGAGGTACTTTCGATCCACACATCAGTTTCTTGCTCCCCATTTTTAGGAGAAACGATTTGTACATTTGCTTCCCCTTTCTGTCCATATTTTTGAAATGGCTGGAAAGCATTCCTGCCGGTTTACCTTATACCAGGCTTCATAAAAACCTTTATCTCTCCATGCTTGTCTTGACAACGTGCATGGCAATGGTGTTTTGGCCAACACTTGCAGCTGCCTTAGAAAAACAGTCAAGCAAAACTCCACAGCGACAGTTAACCGAACTGGAATCCCACTACATGAAGAGCGTGCTGCGCGGCTGGCGGTCCTTTCAGACGAGTTATGCCGAAGATGGCATGGCCTGCGTACACTGCCATCTGGAGCATGACAGCATGCGGACCTGGGTTGGATCGTATCCGAAAGTCCAGGTCTTTGACGGCAAACCATACCGGGTCAAGGGCTTGCGGCAGGTGGTGCTGGAGACTCTGGATAAGCATACCGATCTGCCGGCAGATCACCGGTCCGAGTTAGCTGAAGACCTGGTAGCCTATATTGCCTGGTGGGGGGACGGGCAATCCGTCAAACCTGGTCATTCCAAAAGCATCCCGCCGGCCCAAAGAGACCTTGCCACCCTAAAAAAATCCGTTGAAAAAGGGCAACAACTTTTTCTCAGAGAGGCTGATGTGCCATGTGGGCGGTGCCACTCCATCGGAAAAAATAAATCAGCGCATGACATGATACCACTTACAAACTCGGTTACTATCTTTCCCCGGTATATGGAATCAAGCGGCCGGGTGATTTCCCTTGAAGCCTTTCTAGCCGGCCATCTTTCTGAAACAAGCGGCAAAGAATATGGCCCGGAAAGCGCCATGGTCACCGACCTTATTGCCTATATGGCAAGTATGGCCCAAGGGAAAAAGCTTAGGCCCGGCAGCAAATAGCATATCAACCCAAAGGATTGCAGTATGACTTATAAAGTAAATATGTATAAAAAGTTGTTTATTTTCTCATTTTTGAAGCCTCCCCGCGGCCGCCTTGCGCACGCGAAGCGTAACCCGCGGGGAATCTCCTTATGTAAGGTATTTTTAACTTTTTTACATTCGCTCTTTTACCCCACAGCAAGCTGTAGGGAATGCACTTCGCTTTGCATGTTCATCCTCATGGTGGCAATTGCCGGCGGTTTGCAGCACCCGGCTTCGGCCCAATCCGGCCGGACTGTTGACACACTGATAAGTGGTAGGATAGTGGGAGCTGACACCGGCGGGCCCCTCGCGGGCGTTATTCTGATTGAAGCCGGTCGTTTGTTCGGAAAAAAATATCAATATGGCGGTGCAGTGAATGAAAAAGGAGAATTCTCCATTAAGGTCCTGGAAGGCGGCGATTACGGCCTGCATGTTTATGCTTCCGGCTATATCTATCTTCCCCTGGCTGTTTCGGTTCAAACCGGTGAGGATACCCAATACACATTCACTCTGCCGCCCAACCCCGCGCTAAAGGATGCGCCGGTCATCTCAAACATAAGTTTTAATCCTGTTGGTGGAAAAACAGGCCAAACAATGATCAAACTTTCCGTCCATGATCCAAACCACAACCTCTCTCACCAGGTATTAGGGGTAAATACCCGCACCCAGGAAGGATTTGTGTTCAAATCGAAAAAATTTATCATGCCATGGAAAAAGGATTTTCCGGACGGTGATTATACTATTACTTACAATACTGGGGGCCAACCATTTAACCAGCAAGAATGGTATTTTGTCGCTGCCGACAACCGCTGTTACAACTCCTCTGTATTACGGCATCCCTTTACTGATGAGGGTGTGGTTGTTGCTTCGGTTCCCCCGGCCGACGACAGGTCGTCATCTCCAGTCACCGCCGAGCAGGCAGCAAAGATGGGTGAAAAGCATTTGCTGAAACTGGGCAGCAAACTTTTTATTGCCAATTGCATGGTGTGCCATTTATATGACTCGACGGCGACCAAGGTGGGGCCGGGCCTGAAAGGGCTGTATTCAAGGAAGGTGACGCCGTCATTGAAGCGGCCGGTAACCGACGAAAACATCAGCAGCCAGCTCCATAAAGGAAGCGGCAAGATGCCGCCATATGCCCATATCCGCGGGGGCGCCCTTGCCTCGCTACTGGCATATATGAAATCTCTTTAATATGAGCGACTCTTTTTTGAATCCTCTATTAGTAATCGGCCTCATACTGGTGGCCGGGTATCTGGCCGGAATTGCGGCAAACTATTTTCGCCTGCCGCGGATTTCAGGGTATATTTTTACCGGGCTGCTCCTTTCCCCTTCGGTTACCGGACTTCTCGATAAAGTCCAAGTCGAGGCTATCTTCGACCTTACTTCCGAATTAGCCCTGGCTGCTATCGCTTATTCCATCGGCGGCAGCCTCCTCATGTCACAGGTGAAAAAACTGGGTAAAGAAATTCTGTGGATTACCCTTACCCAAGGCCTGGGCGCTATGCTCTTCGCTTCCCTTGCAATGTTTCTTGCCGGTTATTTTTTCCCTATATTAAAAGCCAATGGCCCAGGATTATTTTTCTCGATTATATTGATCATGGGCACCATCTCGGTGGCAACGGCTCCGGCGGCAACCATGGCGATAGTGCATGAATTGCGGGCCAAGGGCCCTTTTACCACCACCTTGCTGGGTGTCGTGGCCCTGGATGACGCCTTAACCATTATTCTTTTTTCCGGGACATTGACAATTGTCGGGCAAGTTCTGGGAATCGGCACTGGCGGCAATTTGGAATTCCTCCATGGTATCCGGGAAATTGCCGGCGCTCTCATTGTGGGCGCCTTGGGCGGTATATTTTACACCTATGTGGTTGGCGAAAAACGGCGCTCCGAGATTACCCTTGTGATAACCCTGGGCATCATCTTTCTCGTAAATGGCGTATCAGTCCATTTCAACTTCTCAGCATTGCTTGCCAATATGATGGCCGGCTTTTTCATTGCCAATACAATGAAACATTCCGATGAACTCTTTCATCAATTGGATGCCGTGGAAGAAACCCTGTATTGCCTCTTCTTTGTCCTGGCCGCCGCCCATTTTGACCTCAACGTAGTAAACACCTCGGCCTTACTTGGTTTTCTCCTTCTATCTGGCCGCTTTGCCGGCAAAATTGCAGGTACTTTTTTAGGTGGTTTTATCTCCAAAACGGATCCAAAAATATATAAATACCTCGGCATAACATTGCTTCCCAAGGCAGGGCTCTCATTGGGATTGATATTTCTGGCCAGGCCTTTTTTTCCGGCAGCAACATTTGATGTATTGCTCAGCGCCATGCTGGCTTCAACTATTATGAATGAAATAATCTCACCACCCTTGGTCAAGTGGTCTCTAGTCCGTGTAGGTGAAAGCCATCCCGGATAAACCCTGAATCCGTGACGGCAAGTAATAAATTTCACACGTAGCCTTTGATATAATAGAAGAATATTGTCATGACACCATATCCCATGCTTTCACTTACTGTCGGTACGCCGCCCTTTGGGGCGCTCGTCAACAGCCCGCCTGCTTCGGAGTCTCGCAGGCTCGCTTACCTGTCGGGAACTCTTCGATATCACACAAGGATAATCGAATTCGTTCCCTTCGCGCATTCGGGCCGCTGACGGGCGCTCACAGATTCAGGTAAATGCTATGAAAATTAAAGAACTGATAAAACATCTGGAACATCGCGAAATTCCCACGGTTCATGAAGAAGAATGTATTAACGATGTGATCCAAGTGATGGTACGTTTTCCGCATACCCGTCTGGTTTATGTAATAGATGACCATAAAAAGCTGCAGGGTTCAATAACAGTAGGCTCCATGCTGCGTCATATTTTTCCGCACCATTATGAGGCCAGAATCCACCCACGCGGGATGCTGCGCCGCATTACCGCTGAAAAAGCCTGTCATTTGATGGATAAAAAGAATGTCTTTGCATCCCCGGACGAAACAGTGGATGCAGTGCTGAAACGAATGGCACGCACAGGCGTTAAAGAAATGGCGGTTCTGGATAATGACGGATATATCCTCACCGATATAACAGCCATTGACCTCCTGCAGCACTACCACCTCAAAGAAGAGGAATGCTAATGGAGAATCACGTAGAGTGACGAATCTGCCGAGTGATCTCATTTATTGTAACTCATCATGGGGTGCAACGGCCCTTGGAAACTTGAAATCCCTGTTCCGTAAGCGATTACAGGAGTCTCATATCCGCGAAAGAGGCCGGTGAACTATACTGGTGCTAAGTGAACAGGCCGATGACAAAGGAGATGAGGCCCCTGTAATCGCTTACCATTTTTTTCTCTTGACTTCGGCAGCCTCGCCATCATACAAAAAAATCAGCTTAATTTGTTATAAATTTTGTCAGGAAATTTGGAAATACTTTAATGTATTTCTTTACATCTCTATTTAAAAAACCTTATGGAGGAACATTATGAAAAGAGTCCGAAAAAAACAGTTGCACACTATTTGCTTTCCCCTTGCTCTTTTGGTTTTGAGTCTTTTCCTTATAAGCGGATGCGCCCAGATGAAATCTGCGCCCACCGCCCAGATCAGCCAACCGGCCAAGGCTGATGCCGGTTATAAATTTATTTGCGGCTGCGGCCCGAAATGTGACTGCAAGACAATGGCGGATAAACCGGGAAATTGCGTGTGCGGCACTAAGATGATTTATAAAAAGATATTAAAGGAAGACGCGGACAATTATTATTTCTGTGCCTGCGGAGAAGAGTGTCAGTGCGACACACTGAATCCGAAAAACAGCAACCAATGTAAGTGCGGTAAGGAACTTATGAAATTCCCTAAAAGAGGAAAATACGGTTGTTATTGTCCGCCGGGTTGCGACTGCGGCACTATCAGTCAGAAACCGGGTAAATGTGTCTGCGGAACTGAGATGAAACCGATCTGATTCCATCTTTGTTCCGATTCATTACAGCAGGGCTGGCAACGGCCCTGCTTTTTTTTATTTCTGTTTTCATTTGACACGCTTACAGAGTCCACTCTATAAAATTGTATAGAAATTGGAGCACCATGCAGCTTGTGGACAGCCTGGAGTTCTGGTCATTATATTGAAGCTCCACGCAAGGGAGTATGACGGCACGCATATCTCCTATAAGCGTCATACCTACTCGCTACTCATAATCATTACTGAAAATATTTTTATGCGAAAATCGATTCTGTTGCATACATGTTTGCTTGTCGGACTGGTTACCACAGCAATCGCCATCTCGTTGTTTTACAACATTCTAAGTGACAGAAAAGAAGCAGTGAAAGAGGTAAAAGCGGCAACGCACCAGGAAGCGGTCAAGGCCACCGAAAAAATCAATGCGGCAATGGGCCGCTTTGTACCGTTGATCGACGCCCTGGCGGATGATCTCAGCTCCGGCCGCCTTGCTTATCCTGACCTTATGGGCCGGATGAAAGAGATGCTGCAAGACAATCCGAATCTCTTTGCCGTGGGCGCCGCCTTTGAACCTTTTGTATACGAACGTGAACGGCGCCTTTACGGGCCCTATCTGATGAGGGCTGGGAAAAAGATCCACTATCTGCAGATTGAGGATCTTTACGATTATACTGACCCGGAAATCGAATGGTATGCAACTCCGCTCAAACAAGGTCCAAGATGGGATGAACCCGTATGGGGAGAAGCAAGCCAAGCCCTGATGGCAACCTATTCCGTGCCGTTTTTCCACAATAAACCAAAAGACCCGAAAGAGCCGGCTGGCGTGGTTTATCTCTCGTTTTCTCTTGAGCTGATCAATCAATGGGTCAAAGATCTTGATCTTGGCAAGACAGGCTGGGGCCTTGTTTTTTCAAAAAAAGGTCTTCTCGTCGCTCACCCCAACATCGATGCAGTTCAAGAGCGCCTCAATGTCTTCGATTTTGCCAAAAAGACGGGCGATGAAATTCTTTTTGCAGCAGCAGAGAAGATGACCGGGGGCGAAAGCGGTTATTTTGATTTTAAAAATCCCGAAACCGGCCGCAATAGTTGGGTCTTCTATGAGCCTATCCCGGTGTCCGGCTGGTCCATGGGCGTTGTGCGGACCAAGGATGATATTCCCATCAATGGTGACCGCATGCGCCAACGGGTTATCTGGCTTTCCTTAAGCTCTATCATCTCTCTGATGTGTTTCGCAACTCGTTATGCTCCCCGCCCCTACCGGAAGCATCCCAGAATTACCCTCTGGTGTCTGGTTGTTTTTCTCACCCTTCTTCTAATGGCCGGCATTGGAGTTGTCCGCCATTTTACTTCAGCACCCTTCCAAAAAAACGATGAAGCAACAACCATGATTGTCGATCATAATGGCTTAAAATCATTTTTGCATGGCGTTGAAGCGGAAAACAAGACAATGCACCAGGAGCCGCCGATTTACGTGCAAGCAGGTATTTTTGTAAATTCCATGGAGTTCTCTTCTACGCTCAACCTTTTCATGACCGGCCTAATGTGGCAGAAGATCCCCGATACCCTGAAAGGAAGGGTCTCGGAAGGATTCTTCCTGCCGGAAGCCACAAATGTCAACTTGAAGGAAGCATACCGCCGCAAGGACGGGAAAGTGGAGACAATCGGCTGGTATTTTGAGGCCACTTTGCGGCAGCAGATGGATTATTCCAAATTTCCCTTTGACCATAATATCGTTGGCATGCGGCTCTGGCACAAGGATTTCGACCGTAATGTAGTCCTGAAACCTGATCTGGGCTCCTATGTATTGATTGATCCGGTTGCCCTGCCGGGCCTCAAGGAAAATCTCCTCGTGCCGGGTTGGCTTATAAAGGGTTCTTTTTTTAATTACCGCCTGAAAAATTTCAACTCGGACTTCGGGATCCCGGGTTATCTGGGTAAGGGAGCATTCCCTGAGCTTTATTTCAATATCGTTCTTGAGAGAAATCTCCTTGATACCATTGTCAGCCGAATGATTCCATTGATTATTGTATCGATCCTGCTCTTCGCCGTTTTGGTCTCGGCCACCAAAGATGAAGGAGAAGCAAAGAAAAGGGGATTTAGTCCATCCGGTGTTCTGCGAATGTCCTCAGCCCTCTTCTTTGCTGTCCTGTTGGCCCACATCCAGCTACGAAGCTCGGTCCAGGTGCAGGAGCTCATGTATATAGAGTATTACTACTTCAGCATGTATATGATGATCATACTCATTTCACTCCATTCTTTACTGTTCAATGCCAGTAATGTGCATATTCGGATTCTCGAGTATGAGCACAGTCTAATCCCCAAATTATTGTATTGGCCATTATTATCATTAATTCAATATGGGATTACCGTGTTGGTTTTTTATTGAACCCGGCCAGGTCACTGGAAATCAACAAGGTTCCTTATACATCACTAATCATTGAAATCTCTCACCAAACCTTAGTGATCAGGACAGTTGAAGGCTGCCGGACATCATTTGATGACAATGGTCCCCACCATGCCGGCTTCGGTATGTCCTGCGATGGTGCATTTCAGGTCGGAAAACGTGCCGCTTTTGACCGGCACAAACCACCACTCCGCAGTACTATCCGGATATACTTCGATTTCCCGGATAACACCTTTTACTTCAGCTATTGGCTTACCGTCTTTACCATTGACTTGGACCTTTCTGGTAAAAACAGCCCCAGCCATGGACTCGGAGCTGAAATAATGTTTCATCCCGCTAGGATTATATAATACAAGCTTGTACAGTTTGCCGGTTTCAAACTTCAAATCCGCCGGAAAAAAGCGGAGGGCATTTTGTTTATTGCCGAGTTCTAGCCGTACCTCAACAGGCTGTTGTTTTGTTAAGTCGCCTTCGGCGTGCGCATGGACTCCGAACAATAAAATCCCTGCCATTATTGTCAGTAACAGTATGGATCTTTTCATGATCCCCTCCTTGTAATTAATATAAATTCCCAGCACCCCATGCTTTAAAGGGACCGGAAATTTCTGCTTTTCCCTACTCTACAACCGGGAAATTTAAAGCGTTAATTACGCTAATTTGAGTTCGCATTTGTTAGTCGCTTTTTGTTATGTCTTTCTTCATAGCTTCAAATTGCTCTTTTGTGATCTCGCCCCTGACATACCTTTCTTTGAGTACTTCAAGGGCTTGGCCACCTTTGACCGGACAATTTTGCTTTGGACAACAACCTGCCCCCCGCCCGCCCCTGTGATGCCACCCCGCACCGCAACCGCTTGTCAATACCGTAAAAGCCACCAGGAGAATCCCCGCGATAAAAAAAGCAATGGTCTTTTTTACAAATGGCTGTTTCATAACAGAACCTCCTTAGATAATTTTATTACTCCAGTCAGGTACTTGTAATTTTCGTGAAATCGGAAAAAAATTTAACAATAGAAGCCACAGAGAGTTCTGCACAAAAATTATCTATTTTCAAACAGTTAACTCTTCAACTTCCGCATTTTCTGTGGTGAATTCATAGTTTTTGATGAAATCGTAAAATATACTATTTCATCGATGTATTACGTTGTAACTAGTTGAAATTACATGGCACGTTAACCGTTTACCCAATTTTTTGTAGGATCATCAATTTTTGGGATTCTGTCAAATTATGGAAAGGGAAAACAGAATTTGTCAAAGATAAAAAAAGACAGCAATCTCATATTGTAGAAAAAGCGACGCGAAAACGTTTGATCTCATTCAGACGCGGTTAATGGCAGCAGCCATGCACCCGGCACCAAAGCCGTTATCAATATTGACCACGGCAACGCCGGGAACGCAACTGTTCAACATGCCAAGCAGGGCTGCAATGCCGCCCTGGCCGGTACCGTAGCCCACACTGGTTGGCACGGCGATTATAGGTTTGTCCACCAATCCCCCGACGACGCTGGGCAAAGCGCCTTCCATGCCGGCCACGACGATAAGCACAGCAGCCTGATTCAAGATTTCCCACCGGACCAAAAGCCGATGAATACCGGCAACTCCCACGTCATATACCTTCTCAATCTGATTCCCAAGGTGGCGGGCCGTGACATAAGCCTCTTCAGCAACCGGGATGTCCGAGGTTCCGGCTGCTAAAACTACTATCAGCCCGCGCCCTTTGCTTTCACTGATCTCTTCTTCGGTAGTCGTCAGCATCCTGGCGTCAGCGTGATATTGTAACTCCGGGATTTCTCTGCTCACCGTTTCTGCTTTTTCAGGGCTGATCCTGGTGGCCATTACTACAGAGGACTGTTTGAGCATTTTTTTCAGGATGGCAGCAATCTGCTCCGCGCTTTTGTTTTCACCATAAACCACTTCAGGCACGCCGGTGCGAAGATGACGGTGGTGGTCAAGGTTGGCAAAATCCAGATGTTCCGCCGGCATATGCTTCAAGGACTCAATAGCTTCATCCACATCGCACTGCCCTGTTCGGACTTGGTCAAGTAATTCCCGTAATCGTTCTTTATCCATAGTGCGTAACCATTCTGATACCCTTTTTATTATTCTTCTGAAAGACCGATATCCTACATTGTTTGCCACAGGGCAGAAAGAAAAATTTGATGAATTCGTAAAAACTACGAGTTCATCCTTGTATCAGGGTGTAAATCCTTGAAATTACATGGCACGTTAACCGCTTTCCCGCTTTTTTATAGGGCCATCAAATTTCATCAAAGACAGCTCAAAAACTTGAGTTTGAGAGTAAACTGGTCCTACTTCTTTTACCTTGCCCTCTTCCGGCCTACATGCTACTTTCAGCCTTTACCCATGCCCTAAGGCATTAAAATGCATGCGTAACAAACTATTTTTTAAACGTTATTACCAACCTATTTTTTCCTCATGACCTCTAATGCATTACAACATCGCGTCCGGAAATCGTGGCTCAAGGTTATAATTGATGTACCTGAGACCATGCATGAAAGCGTAGCAGCTTTTCTCGTCGAGCTTTCAGGCACCGGCATAGAATCCATACCTTTTTCAGATAATACCGACTCTTTCTTTACAGACAGGATAATCGGCTATTTTGAAATCGATTCCTTTTATGAAGACAAACTGTCACAACTCCAGGCATTCCTGCATAGGCTTTCTGCAGCAAATTCCTCTACCATACGGCCTCTCATGCACACTGAGCACATCAAAGAAGAGGACTGGGGGCAAGAATGGAAAAAACACTTCAAACCGGAAAAAATCACTGAAAGAATCATCATAAAACCAAGCTGGGAACAATATAGAGCAACAGATAATGAGATCGTCATCGAACTTGATCCGGGTTTGGCTTTCGGCACCGGACACCATGCCTCCACCCGGCTGGCACTCAGGCTGATTCAAGATTGTTTTACAGAAAATGCTATTCCTGAGACTGTTCTCGACGTGGGCACCGGCACTGGAATTCTCGGCATGGCCTCTGCACTGTTTGGTGCCAATAGAGTCTTAGGGATTGACAATGATCCTGATGCCGTTGTTGTTGCTCATGAGAATGTTATTCGCAACAACCTCAGTCGTATTATGGAAATAAGCAATAAAAATCTCTCAACCCTAAACGAAAGCTTTGATGTGGTAATAGCCAATATTGTGCATGATACCTTGATTGAACTTGCGCGACAGTTATCATATTGCCTGAAATTCAGTGGCATTCTTATCCTTGCCGGTATTCTTAAAGGGGAACAGGAAGAAAACATCAAGGAACACTACTCAGCACTTGGTTTGTCATTTGACAAATCTCTTTTTGAAGACGAATGGGTAGCGATCTCCTTTATCAAAGCTCCATAACCTTTAGACGTGCACCATGCGACGTTTTTTTGTTAATCCTGCTGACATTACTGAAAAAAAAGCCGTCATGTACGGCCCGGAGGCCCATCATTTACGGTCTGTTCTCCGGTTACAACCAGAGGATACAATTTGCCTCTTTGACGGCACCGGTATGCTGTATCATGCAGTCGTAACCAACATAACCAAACATCATGTCGAATCAACTATCATTTCAAGAGAGCAGAGCAAAGAATTAATTCCCCGGCTCCATATAGGCCAGGGCTTATTAACCGGAAAGAAGATGGATTTCGTGGTCCAGAAAGCGACTGAGTTGGGCATTCGGTCGATCCATCCTTTTCTATCAAAACACTGCACGGTAAAACCGCACAAGGATGCTAAGGATTCACGCTGGAATCGTATTGCCCATGAGGCCTGCAAACAATGCGGTAGGGCCTTGCCGCCCGATTGTTTATCGATTACTGACTTTGATGCCCTTATTAAGGAGCAAGGGCTATATGATGTAAAAATCATTTTCTGGGAACAGGAGCATATCCGAACGCTTCATGATCTGGTGAAAACGAAAAATGTTTCACCCGAATTACGTGATGTGTTATGTCTCATCGGTCCTGAAGGCGGTTTCAGCCAGGAGGAAATAACACTGGCGGAGAAAAACGGATTTATCCCTGTCACTTTAGGCAATAGAATCCTACGCGCCGAGACTGCCTCCCTTTCAGCCATGGCGATCCTGCAGTTTCTTCTGGGCAGACTTGATCATGGGGAATGATAATGATCTATAAAAGTACTTGTGTAAATCGTTGATAAATTAGTCAGGGAAAATCCATATTATGAGAGCTGTTGTGCAACGGGTAAGCAAGGCATCTGTCACAGTCGACAATAAAACCACCGGCAAGATAGGCAAAGGGCTTCTCGTCCTGCTCGGCGTAAGCCGGGACGACACCGAAAAAGAGGCTGTTTTCCTTGCCGACAAGATCAGTAATCTGCGGATATTTCCCGACAACAAGGATTTGATGAATTGCTCCGTTATCGATGCAGGAGGAGAAGTATTAGTGGTTTCCCAGTTCACCCTTTATGGTGATTGTCGAAAAGGCAGGCGTCCTTCATATGGAAAGGCAGCACCACCGGATAAGGCCGAAGCCCTCTACGAATACTTCATTAATGAAATCAGGAAAAAAAATCTGCCAGTCGAAAACGGCATATTCCAGGCCATGATGGAAGTGCACCTTATCAACTATGGTCCGGTCACCATCCTTCTTGATTCGGAAAAATGTTTTTAATTACTCTGTTATAATTGTCGGCTTCACCCTGAGGGTATTTCCGATGGCCCACAAAAAAGGCTGCTCCGCCGACGCTGCAAGGCTGTAATTAGTTGAAATCACATGGCACATTAACCGTTTTCCCGAATTTTGCGGGATTATCATAAAGCACAACCTAAAAAAAGCTATCCCCGGCCTTTGGTCACAGACCCGAGCCATATTGCCTTTAAGGCATGCTTCATTTCCTTATCCTTGATATCCGATATCATGGAATCAAAATCAGCCAACCGCTTGGACTCAATTTTTTTTACTTTTTTTTGAACGCTTTTTATCTCTTTCACTTCGGGCAATGAGGCGTCCAGTTTAAACTTGATATCGGATATCTTAGGATCTTTGAGCCTTGAATTGATTGTATCTAGAAGATATTTTTTCTGGAATTGGAGTTGCTGCATCCAGATCTGGTCCGAAACAAGAACCCACAGCACCTTACCTCTAATAATACTGGGCTGGGCATGGTCGGCAATCTCCTTACCCACCGCCTTATTCCAGAAATCAAACACCGAATGCATGTGGAGCCGCTTCTGCCAACCCCTTCGTGCAAACAACTGCCCTAAAACACTATTGATTGAACCGAGTCCCTTTTTTTCGTTCATTCAAAAAAAATCCCCGCTTTCCTCAAATTGATTTATTAATGATTTCTTAAGGTATTTTTCAAAAACAAAAAATAACTGTTCATTTGCAAATTCTATGCGATCAAAACGTTGTGTAATCCAACTATGGCAAGGAATGATGCACTTCATAATATCCAAGGGCTATCTAAAATTAAGAACCATCCGAACAAATTTCTTTAATAGACCAGTTCTTTAATTCCCTAATGTCCAGGCCTTGGATAAAAAAATCGCTTTCAGCATATTTGTCCTTGACCGGCCGAATAAAAAGCGGCCATACGCCGTTTGCTTTTTTTGCAAGTATACTTGCAATGTTATTGGATTTAAAATTCAGGCTCTTTAGAATGTCGGAGATGTTTTCTGATAAGGAGTAGTTGTATATTGAAAGAATATTAAAATGATTGTTATGCTTTATAAACGATACTATTTTTGCAAGTGTTAATGGGGAATCTGCTGCGAAATCGACGATATACCCTCGCCTATTGTTCTGCGATAATCTAACGGCAGCATATCCTATTGTTTTACTGTTGTTGTAATAATAGAAAACATACTTCTTCTTATTGTTATTAAATCGCCATTTAAAAAAAGCCTCATCCTGCAATAGCCTGATTGTTTTGATATTGTCTTTATAAGCAGAAATAATGGCAGACATACTTTCCGGCTTTGGACGGTCTAAGACTTCTATATTATTAAAATTACCGAATGTGATCGGGCTGGATGAGAGATCTTTTTCCCCCTTATCTGCAACGATAAATTTGATCAAGCCGATGAGATTGCAACTGTTAAGGTATTGTTTATCAACTATCGGTACAAATCCCATTCTTAAATATCCGGGCGCTGAGTTCTTCGATGCAGAAAAATTAAAGAAAATCGGGTAGGTTGAAGAATAATCCTCCTTGGCTTTATCTCCCATGATGACGGAGAGCCTTTTACGCCGGTGATCCGGATGTACGACAGTGTCCCCGGGGCACAATATTATGATTTTCTTTGTCTCTTCAGACACGATCCATTTCGTAGCAAAGTATCCTCTGAAACCTACAACATTACCCTTATATAAAGCGACAATACCGAGCGCAGTATCGGTGAAAGGATTCTGAATGTACTTCCATTGGAAATAGGATAAATTGCTTTCGTAGTTGTCTCCCCATAAATCACTAAGGAGTTGAACAACTTCCCCGGTAAGTTCAGGATTGAAAGGAATTATCTCGTAATCGCCACTACTCAAATTATTACCTCCCTGTACTTCCAATACGTTGTGAAGTGATTATGTATTCTAATATAGAAATTACCCGTGGTTTGATTGGATGACTCTACCATAACGGCCATTTCCGGGTTCGAGTTGCAGTAATTTTCTGAGCTCAATGGGGGGCATGATTTCCTTTTCATTCGATTGTATAATCTTATGTATTCGTTTTAGAAAGTCGATGTTCCGAGCAAGCCGGGTCCTGTCGGAATCATACCAAATATTATCTTCTAATCCTACTCTGACCCCGTAACCGTAGGCTACTGCAAGAGAATTCACCATAAGCTGGTTGTCACCTATGCCGGCCATGCTCCAGTAGGATTTGGGTGGAAGATCATTGGTCATAATGCCTATATGGAGCAAGTTGGCTTGAGAGCACGCTATATTGCCAAAAAGCAGGTTGAAATAGTAAGGCGCTTCTATCAATCCCTTTTTTATGAGATATTTGGCATAGTTAACCATGCCGATGTCAAAGGCTTCGAGTTCCGGAACGATACCGCGCTGTTTCATTTCTTTCGCAAGTGCCTGTATCATGCTCGGAGAGTTAACGCTTGCTTGACGATTGAAATTGACTGAGCTGAGAGTCAGGCTGCCCATGTCTGGTTTGGCTTCACCACTAAGCTGCAAAGGTTCCGACCGTTTTTCAAATTCTTTGAAATTCCGACCGCTTAATGAAACGCAAATGATCAGTTCTTTGGAATACTTCCGAATTCCTTCAATAATGTCCCGGTAGATTTCTGCCTTGTATGCCGGCTCACCGGTTTTTTCATCTCTCGCATGGAGATGAACCATGGTTATACCGATTTCTGACGCCTCATGAACATCTTCGATAATTTCATCAACACTTATCGGTACATGTGGGGTCATTTGTTTTGTAGGAATCATTCCAGTTGGTGTGAAATTTACAATTGTTTTCAAAATAATTAGTCCTAGAATGAGTATTAAAGGTAATTGAAGCTCCCCGCGGCCTCGCTGAAACGGGACGGGGAATGTGCTCGCTGGTCGTGTTCATAGATCAATACAACGATCGTTAAATATGTTTCTGTTCACCACCGCCTTATTCCAGAAATCAAACACCG
>CALZHT010000035.1 GCA_945787445.1 uncultured Desulfobulbaceae bacterium | reverse complement strand
CAGGGTAGTCACGCAACGCGGGACCAAGTGAACGGCTGCCCTTTCTTTTTGGTTCTTTTTCTTTCGGGCAAGCAAAGAAAAAGAACAGATTGATATAGATTGCATGCTCAAAATAATCATAAAAGTAAATTATTTTGAAAATCTCCCAGTGGAACGCATAGCAAAGCCTTAACCATCAGCATAGCTGAAGGTTTAATATTACTTACTGCTGTGATAAACCATGAAACCCACGAAGAGCACTAAGGTTCTTCACAGATAATAACACTTTTCTTCGTGTCCTTCGTGTGAAAATAAACATCACAATATTTGCTCATACATGTACCAAGCCATGAGGTACTTGCCGTCAGCATCCCAAGGCCAGCTTATGAAACTGGGGATCAGGCGACACAGGATACACTCCGTTAAAACAGGCCAGGCAGAACGAATCCATGGGCTGACCGGTGGCCCGCACCATGCCTTCAAGGCTCAGGTAATACAGGGTGTCCAATCCCAAATAATCACGGATTTCCTCTACCGACTTGGATCTTGCGATCAATTCCCCGCCAGTGGGAAAGTCAATGCCGTAATAACATGGATTCCGGGTGGGGGGGCAGCTGATAAGCATGTGCACTTCCTTGATCCCGGCAGCCCGCAGGGAGCGCACCCTGCTCCGCGCCGTCGTCCCCCTGATTATCGAGTCTTCAATAATGATCACCTTTTTGCCCTTCAGAAAAGAGCTGACCGGATTCAGTTTGACCCGCACCGAGAAATCCCGCATGGACTGGGTGGGCTGGATAAAGGTGCGACCCACGTAATGGTTACGGATAACTCCCATTTCCAGCGGAATGCCGGAGGCCTGGGAATAGCCGATGGCTGCATAATTCCCTGAATCGGGAAAGGGCATGACAAAGTCTGCGTCCAATTGGCATTCCTCTGCCAAAATGTTGCCCATCCTTTTTCTGCTTTCATAGACATTAAACCCGAAAATATCGCTGTCCGGCCGGGCAAAATAAACATGCTCAAATATGCAATAACTCTGCTTCTCCTTCTTTTCCGGAAGGATCGATTTCAGGCCGTTATTATCGATAATAAGGATTTCACCCGGTTCAATGTCCCTGACATAGGTGGCTTCGACAAGGTCAAGGGCGCAGGTTTCCGAGGCCACAATATAGGCGCCGCCGTTAAGTCTTCCAAGACATAACGGTCTAAACCCCTGCGGATCACGAATGGCGACCAGCTTATCTTTGGTCATCAGCAGCATGGAATAGGCGCCGGCAAGCTGCTTGACCGTCTCTACAATGGCTTTTTCAAGACCGAGGCTTGAATAACGGGCAAGGAGGTGGACCACGACCTCGCTATCCATGGTAGATTGGAAAATGGAGCCCTGTTTTTCAAGTTCATCACGCAACACCCTGATATTTACCAGGTTGCCATTGTGGGCAACGGCCATGGTGCACCCTCGGTGGGTGGCGATAAAAGGCTGAGCATTCTCTGCAACTGAAGCACCTGTGGTTGAATAACGGACATGACCGATGGTGAGATGGCCTTGCAGGGTTTGCAGTACTTCTTCAGAGAATACTTCGGAAACAAGGCCCATTGCCTTGTGCTGTGATATATGATTGCCATCCGATGCGACAATCCCGGCGCTCTCCTGCCCCCGGTGCTGGAGGGCGTAAAGGCCGAAATAAGTCAACTTTGCAGCATCCTCGTGGCCAAAAATTCCACAGACACCACATTCTTCACGCGGACGCAGGACAGCTTCTTTATGCGGCATAATTTGCATACCTTATCCTTTACTTACAAACAAACCCTTTGCACAATTAGGGGTATATATTCGATCGTGCATAATTCTTGTGGCGCACCTCGATGTACCAATTATGCGTAACACGGAGAAAAAAGTAATGACTATACCTCTTTTTGACAATGAATGAAATAACTTTTTATATATGGGTCCCCAAGGGGGATACACCTGTAATATATTAAAATTATTAATTATATTCATACTCACACGAAAGCATTAAAGCTTTGCCGGAATCAATAAATCCGCAAAACCTCCTTATATAAAACACGATCCCCGAGCGATAATTCTCCGATGTGCGCCCTGATTCTAAAATCTGCCCTGATAGTACCTTGTACAATTTTCCCGAAACTTTGTTCAAACAATCCGGGATTGTGCCGATAAGAAATTACAAGAAACAACATTGATAAACTCGCAAAAAGTCACGGGATGGCTAAGCAAAAAATTCGATATACGCCCCGTAGGAAGTGCCCTTGGGGTACAAGAAGCACCCCGCAAGGGGGTATAAATAGTGGTGTCGAGGGCGCGGAGGTGCTGTGAAACGAATGCCCTTGGGGTGCATACATCAGGCATGTCAAGCACCCGAGAACACACTACGACGCAGTAGATAGGATTTTTTGCGACGCCATCAACATTGTTCCAAAGTCCAAGCGTTGGAGAAGGCCATGAAACCTATGCATTGCTATGAAACTTTTCAATCGTTCTCAGACAGGGAGACGAGCTTGGCCAAACTCGGCATTGACTTTGCCGATCTTTTTTCGCAGAAGGGATGGAATCTCTATAAGGCAAATGATCCGGTTGATGACTGGGATACACTTCGATCAATCATTACCCAGGGCCGATCCTGTCCTGCTTTAAATAACCAACGGTATATCCTGCTGCCTGAAGTTGAGGCGCCGGACAATCCCAAGCAGATACTTTATGCGATCCAGAGCGGCAAGGCCCGTTATCCTTTTTATACTGATGTTCATGAAGATGGAGACATTGGGAGGCATGGTGAAGGGAACGACAAGGTGTATATCATCGACTCTGTGATGTTTACCAATGACCGCGTTCTACTGCAGGTTGATGTCAATGCCATGTTGTATTTCGGCATGTGGATACCTGAAAAAATCCTCAACATGAATCATCCCTGCATTGCATTCGATATCCTGGACATGTACTTCAAACTCAATCAGATCACCCAGGCGTATCAGAATCATCAAAATGAGAATGATCCCTTCCGCTATAAAAATTAATCCAGGAGGAAGTTGCGTTTAAAGACCAGTCCCTCGGTGGGATAAAACCGGTTTTCATTTTCTCTGTATCATCCTGTTTTTTCAATCTGTCATATAATCGCACAAAGAGGCATTTCTTTTTTCCGGGATACACTTCACACCACCCGTCCCTGCTGCCGCCGCATGGTCCGTTAAATAGGTATTTGGCGCACCCCGACTGCGGGCAGAGGAAGGCAAGGTCGGCAAGGGTACAGTCGCCGCAATTTTTACAGCCAAAAAGGAGAAACTTTATAAAATGCTCGCTTTCAGTGAAGAAAGGTTCCAGACGGCTTTCATCAGTTGAGAGACACATGCTTTTCATGGGCCGGTAGAGGGCGCCGCTCTTTTCAAACATCAGGTTGTGAAAAATCTTGGCCAATGCATACATGAAGTCCACACCTTTAACATCTCCCGGCCGTTCTGAAAGTGCGGGGATATTGAGGCCCGATGTAGCATCTTTTTCATAAATATAAAATCCGTCCTCGTGCCAAAAGGATAATTCTTCGACAAAATCATGCCAGCTGGATTCCAGTTCGTCGGCCTGGGACAGGACAAAGTCCAGGTCTTCAAAGCTCAGTGCCGGGCCGCCGATATGGGCACCGTCATACCCCATTCCTTTGAGCACTGCGAGAAGTTTGGCCGCTCTTGCCAGACGAGCCTTTTTCCCTTTATCAGGCGACCTTGCCTCCTCATGGAGGAGATTGTATAATTTTTCCGGAATCTCACACCCCGGCACTTCGCCCCTATACATGAAATCCGCCACTGCAAGGTTGGGAATGAAGACATTGCCCAAGATCGGCATTTTCAGATGGTTTTGTTTGGTATACAGCAGAACTTCATGGAATTTACGGGCATCATAACCAACCTGGGTGATAGCATAATCAGCGCCTGCGACAAATTTCCTGTGCAGCTTAAAATATTGCATCGCAAGTTCCGACTCGAGCCTCTTGAACGGAGATATTGCCACCCCCTTTAAATACTTGGTCGGCTTAGGAGGACAGGCCAGGGGCTTCTTCCTTCTCTCCGTGAATTTTCCCTTATTCATGCGGGAAATTAAATCAAGGGCATGAACAGAACCAAGGTCAAATACAGGTTTCGGGTGACCCAGATAACCCTTTTTGGGATAATCGCCTGTTATGACCAATAAATTTCTGAGCCCGATACGATCCCAGGCAAAAAGAAGGCTTTCCATCTGGTTGCGGTTCTTGTCCTTACATGAAAAATGAACGATGACATCAAGACCCATCGTCCGTATCTCGGCCCCCAAAACCTCCGGAGAGAGCGCTGCATGCCCCCCGGCATTTTCGGTGATGCTCACTGCTTGGAATCGCCCGTCCTCAGCCAATTCACGCGCCAGGGCAAGTGTTCGCGTATGCTCCTTGCTCCTTCCTCCGCGACTGGGAACAAGCTCGAAGGTCAGGGTGAATTCATCTTTATCAAAAAGCGATTTATGGAAACGGCTCAAAACTTTCTTCACTATGGCAAAGCCCTCATATGGGAGATATTATGCAAACGTTACTATTTCACTACAGGATATCTTAGCTGAGAAGACAGAAAATGAGGAGCATGTCTTCATTAAATAAATCTTGGACAAGGAAGTTGCTTTCGAGTATCCATTACCCCACCATATGATTTTTTTCAATAAACAGTGAGGAAACAACGCCAATGCACCCCCTTTTGCTAGCAATACTTTTAGGATACCTTTTCATACAAGCTTTTGAAAATATTTTATGTTTTTTCAACCTCAGATATCTGGAAAAACATGGCGCCGAAATTCCCTTGGGCTTTGAAAATCAGGTTGACAAGGATACCCTCGTCAAGATGCGCGACTATACCCTTGAGAATGGCAGATTCAATTACATAACTACCTTCTTTGATATCATTGTAACCCTCATCTTTATCTTTGGGGGGCTATTGAACTGGTACAACAATTGGATTACCGGTCATAATTGGCCCTTTGTTCTATCAGGCACACTTTTTTTTCTCTTCCTGACCTACGGCGAATCACTCATCAAGATCCCGTTCACTCTGTACAATACCTTTCATATTGAACAGAAGTATGGTTTCAACACCCAAACTTTTGGATTATGGTGCCTCGACACGATCAAATCTCTTGTATTATCAACAGTACTTTACGGGCTTATCCTACTCGCCGCCTTCTGGCTGGTCAAGGCCCTGCCCCACCTTTGGTGGCTTGCTATCTGGGCCTTTCTATTCATATTCAGCATTTTCCTTTTGTATATTTCTCCATATGTAATAGAACCGCTGTTTAATAAATTCACGCCGATCGAAGATGAAGCCCTGGAAAAGAAGATCAAACAGGTCATGGGAAAAGCAGGTCTTTCCATCTCCCGCGTCTTTCAGATGGACGCCTCCAAACGCAGCAGCCACAGCAACGCGTATTTCAGCGGCATTGGCCACGTCAAACGAATAGTGCTTTTTGATACGCTTCTCAAAGATACGTCATCAGAGGAATTAATCGCCATCCTTGCCCATGAAGCCGGCCATTGGAAGAAAAAGCATATCATCAAAAGAATTGCGATCATGGAGATCTTTGCTTTTATCGGCATTTACCTGGTCTTCCGCCTTGTGGAAAGTGATAGTATCGCAACCATATTTGCAATCGACCAGGCAACTCTGCCGGTCAAGTTAATGCTTACCGGATTTGCTGGATCGCTGTTGCTCTTTCCGTTTAAACCTTTATCGAGTCTCTACTCGCGTCGCCATGAAAATGAAGCGGACAATTATGCCGTCACTCTGACAGAAAATCCTGGCGCTCTTGCACGGGCTCTCGTAAAACTCGGACGCCACAATCTGGCAAATCTCCACCCTCATCCTGTATACTCCTCATTTTATTACAGCCACCCCCCACTGGCCGATCGGGTCAAGCGACTTCTTGCAAAGGCTTAGGAAAACTGATTCCCAATGGTTAGGCAAAATACCCACTGGCGCCAGGTTGCGGAGTCCTTTCATAAAAATGCCGATCAATATGATCAATGGTATGAAGATAACCTGGTATTCCACACTGAACTTGCTGCGATTAAGGCGCTCTCGACTCCTTTATTAAAGCCGCAGTGTGAAGTCGGAATCGGAACCGGCCGGTTTGCAGACGCGCTTTCCATTCCACTGGGCATCGATCCATCTCCAGCCTCTCTGGCATTGGCGAATAAACGGGGGATTTCGGTATGTCATGCGATTGGTGAAGATATGCCAATTAGAACCGGAAGCCTCGGCACGTTGTTTCTTTTGTTTACCTTCTGCTTCCTCAATAATCCCGATTTGGTTGTACAAGAATGTTTCCGAGTTCTTGCCGAAACTGGCCGACTCGTCATTGGTATCATTAACGCTGCAAGCCCATGGGGAAAATCTGTCAACCAAAAGAAGGAGAAAGGCCACTTATTGTATCGATTCATTACATTATATACACCGGACACCATACAAAAAATGCTGGAACAATCTGGATTTTCAGTGATCGAAACCAGATCAGCCCTTTTCCAACCTCCTGAAAGAATAACATCATTGGAGAAATCTTACGAAGGGGTGCATAAGGAAGCCGGATTTATCCTTTTTGTAGCAGGAAAAAAATAATTAATTGAACTCTGGGAGTGGTGGGAATCAGATTCGATATCAGCTACTTTTCAAACCAGTTCTTGCGCTCTTGCCAAAACTCGGAGGCAAGAAAAGCAAAGCCGCTGACAAGAATTGCTGCTGTCGCAACTGCCGGTATCCAGACCCTGGATTTTTTTCTCGGTTTGAGTTTGGGCACGTCCCTTTTGCAGTATCTGCAGACCAAAGCGTTGTAATGTATTTTTTCTCGGCAAAAGGGGCAGGCGCGGCATTTCATAGTAGTATTTATATATGGCCCTCTTAACCATTGTCAACAGTAAGGCCTTGCTGAATAATTTGCAAGGCCCTGAATCGGTCTCTGCAATCCCAAAACGTGAGGCGTAAAACCTACCAGGAATAGGGAAGTTTCTTGTTTATTGTGATTACTTTCTTGGAAGATGAAATATAACCGCCCACTGTTAATTCTTTAAGAACACGACTGACCATTTCCCGAGAAGATCCCACCATGTTAGCGATATCCTGGTGGGTCAATTTTTCCCCGATCACGAACTTATCGGCTGTTGATTTGGCTAATTGCATGAAAAGCCGGGCAATGCGGCCATAAACATCCATAAGGGCAAGGCTTTCGATATTCTTATTTGCTACCCGCAGCCGTTCAAGTGAACCTTTCAACAGGTTAAATACCATGTCAGGATGTGAAGAAAGAACCTCCTTGAAATCATTCCGCGAAATGACAAACAATTTGGTTGTTTCTCTGGTCATAACACTTGCAGACCGGCTTTCCCCTTCAACCAGCGCAGCCATTTCTCCAAAATACTCACCAGGGCCGAGGAGCGAGAGAATAATTTCCTTCCCGTTTTGATCAATAATATTCACCTTAACCTTGCCGCTGTGGACAATGTAAATTGAGTCGGTCCTGTCTCCCTCACTAAAGAGAATTGTGTTTTTGGGGAAGGTCTTCAGTATCGCGACCTGGGCCAGTGCTTCCCGTTCTTCTTCATCAAGGCATTCAAAAAGAGGCGTGTTGTTTATTCTCTCCATTGCTCCCATAAATTCGACCATTCCTCGTTGAGATTCATAAGTACCCTCACAAAAGGTATTCATATTCCCTTTGTGAAAGTATTTCTCCTGCCAAATGGTGTGAAAATAAATCTAATCACTTAAATAAATTACAGATTTTTATTAATCAATAGCAATTTTCATTTTTTTTGTTTTCATCCCTTTGCCTGCTCTAGCTGCTTTTCAATTTTATTAATTTAAAACAAATAGTTATGTCATAAATACCGCACTGTGAATATTTCACAGAAAAAGCATGCCCTACTTCACTGATCTCGCAAGTCATCACGTGGTATTACAAATTATACACAACGAAAAAGACACTCCGGTAAAAATTGTTAGGGTATTTCAGAGTCATAAAATGAATATTTTTTTGAAAATAAACAGAAATTACGGCGTTTGTGAGAATGCTTTCACATCGAAAATAAGAACAAGTGGTGTCAAAGTTACTATTTCACAAAATATACAAGATACACTTCACTGATTGCGATATTTGGACATGCTATAACTTAAATAAAGACAGAGAGAAAACCACAAACGTAAAAACGAAAAATCAGGTCTTAATAAATGAAAGGGTTAAACCACAAAATCAAATGCAGAACGGGAAGTTTCGAAGGCGATTCGACCCGGGTTCGCAGCAAAAAAATATCTCCTTGCATCAGGATGCAGCAGCATTTGGGAATGAGATTTCCGAGGGGAGTAGGAAAATACAATAATCAAAACAAAGAGGGGGGTGAGGTCATGGGAAAAGCATCGAAGGTAACTGTTCTTTTTCTTGGATCATTTGTGGCTCTACTGGTCCTTGCGACACCAAAAGCGAATGGCACATTAATAACATTCGATGGTTTGACGGCTGGTGAGTCAATTTATATCCAGGAGGCTGAATTAGGAAGTACCATTAAGTATTTTTTATACGGCAGTAATTATCCCATATGGAATTCTTTACGATCGTCAATGGTTGATGCCGAACATAATGATGATTATTACGGATGGCTTGGTGGTGATGGTATTTTTTTAGGTGGTTTAAAGAGCTGGACTGATAATAGAACAGAGAGCACTGGAGGAGCGCCTGTTCCTGAACCAGCCACCATGTTACTTTTCGGCACTGGTCTTGTGGGTTTGGCAGGATTACGACGGTTACGAAATAACAAAAAATAAACAGTAAAGACAGAGCGAAAACCAAGAACTTAAAAGCGAAAAATCAGGTCTTAATAAATGAAAGGGCTAAATTACAAAATCAAATGCAGAACAGGAAGTTTCGAATGCGATTCGACCTGGGCTCGCGACAAAAAAATATCTCATAAAAACTTTCGGAAAAGCGGACAAGGCAGGAAGTGGCAAGCGCCCTTCCCCGGAAAGAAAGCCCGCAGACCTCCATAACTTGCTAATAATTCAAAGCAAAGTTGTACGATAAGGTTCAATAAATTGTATAAAATCATTTTAAAAAATTAATTAATTATTTTCTTTCAGATACAGTACTTATTAGATTATAATTGAAATCTCAGTTTTTTAATGGCAAATGTAGTTAAACATTTGGCAACAAATAACTTAAGGAGGGAAAGGTCATGAAAAAATTAGTAACATTAGCAACAGTAGGTATCTTCTTGATGAGCAGCGGTCTGGCCGTTGCAGCATCCAATGTATCAGGAAAAGTGGAACAGAGCGTTAAGGCTAACAGAACCAAAGCCACAGCTCTCGGCCTTGGCGCTGAGGCCAATGTGGGTGCTATGAAGATTAAAAACTCCAATGTATCAGGAAAAGTAAAACAAAATGTCAAGGCCAACAGGTCCAAAGCAACTGCGCTCGGACTCGGTGCAGAGGCAACAATTGGCGGCATGGAAATTAAGGATTCCAATGTATCCGGCAAAGTAAAACAGAATGTCAAGGCCAACAGGTCCAAAGCAACTGCGCTCGGACTCGGTGCTGAGGCAACAATCGGCGGAATGGACATTAAAAATTCCAATGTATCCGGCAAAGTAAAACAAAATGTCAAGGCTAACAGGTCAAAAGCAACTGCGCTTGGACTCGGTGCTGAGGCTGCCATTGGCGATATGAACATTAAGAATTCCAATATTTCAGGTAAAGTGGACCAGAATGTCAAGGCCAACAGGTCAAAAGCAACGGCGCTCGGACTCGGTGCTGAAGCCAAGATAGGCGCCATGGATATCAAGGATTCCAATGTATCAGGCAAAGTGAGCCAAAATGTCAAGGCCAACAGGTCAAAAGCAACTGCTCTGGGACTCGGTGCTGAAGCCAAGATCGGCGCCATGGATATCAAGAATTCCAATGTATCCGGTAAAGTAAAACAAAATGTCAAGGCTAACAGGTCAAAGGCAACTGCTCTGGGACTCGGTGCTGAAGCTGCCATTGGTGACATGAGTATCAAGAACTCCAATGTATCCGGTAAAGTGAGCCAGAATGTCAAGGCCAACAGGTCAAAAGCAACTGCTCTGGGACTCGGTGCTGAAGCAAAAATCGGTTCAATGGAAATTAAGAACTCTAATGTATCTGGCGATATCAAGCAGAATGTTGATGCAAACAGATCAAAGGCTACCGCTCTGGGACTCGGTGCTGAGTCAACAATCGGCGGGGTTAAGGTTGAATAGTAGATGACTAAATAATCAAGCCATCTCTGCCCATAAGGCTGTAGGCATAAGCTACAGCCTTATGGGCCACCAGCCCCTAAATAGAAAATTTATAAAAAAACAACATTGGCTGAATCTTGAAGGAGGGAGAAATGTATACCAAATGGTTTCTAATCGTAACATGGTTGACCATCACTCCCCTCATAGCTTATGAAAACAGTTGGGGAAACGACCTGGATGACGGTATTGCCATTGATGACAATGTCAGTGGATACGACAGTATCAAAATGAATGAAAATACAAAGTTTATATCACAAAAGGTTCAGGCGCGCGCTTCTGCAGGTGCCAAGAAAATAAAGGACGAGATGGGCGTTTCTGGTCATGATAGTGTCAATGAAGGTTCCGGAGGCGATGGTGGCGGTGTAAATGTTGGCGGCGTTAATATTGGAGCCGGCGCCAAGCACAAAGGTGACATATATATCGTTATAAAAGATAGCGATATTAATGCTACAAACATAAAAAAATAATTTAACGCTAAACAAAGGCGAGCGTCATGAAAGTTCCATCTAAGGTAAATATGTATAAACGTCTGCGAAGCATTTTAGTTGCATCACTACTTTTGCAGTTTCTTGTTTCGTGCGGTAATCCTCATAAAGTTGATGTTTCTCTTAGGGAAGTAGCACCGGAGAATAAAGTAACTTCTTTTTCCCAGGCAATTCTCGATTTGGGGAAGATGACACAGATTTATAACACAGTGGCCCTGAATATAATGGCAAAGGATGTTGGGGATGTGACGGGGACCTCGGCCTTTACTAGTGGAGAAATTCCAAGAGATATTACCGAAATGGTTAAAAGTACTCTGAATGCTGTTGGGGGAAACGTTGTTTATATTCCATATGATCCTGCTTTCTTTCAGAATACATATGCGACCGGTTATTCAACCTTTGAGAACAAGATAATCCCAGATGTTGTAATGACCGGAGCTATTACTGAATTTGACCGGGGGCTTGAAACACGGGGAAAAAACACTGATTTTGATGCAGAAGCTTCTGTCAGCGGTCTTCCAAAATGGGTTCCTTCAGATAAAATTTCCTTGGAAACAGGTGCAGGAGCAAAAACAGCACTCTCCAGAATCACACTGGATTTTAACCTGATAGATTTTCAAACCCTGAGCGGTATTGCCAGAATGCAGGCTGTTAACAGTATTAAGGTTGACAAGGCAACCAGACAAGAAAGCATAGGCTTCTCTTTGCTTGGTCCTACCATTGGTTTGAAGGGAACTGTAAAAAAAGTTCAGGGACGGCATGCTGCGGTGCGGCTCTTGGTTGAGCTAAGCGTTATCCAAATCGTCAGCAAATATCTTGCTCTGCCGTATTGGAATTTGATTCCGGGCGCTCAAGAGGATCCTGTAATTATTGGAGCAGTAACATCTTACTATTACAGCCTCTCTGAACCGGAAAAAATCGTGCGAACTCAAGAACTTTTAAGGTTACACGGCTACCAAGCTCCATTAAATGGTGAGCTAGATTCTGATACCGTGGCAGCATTACAACAATTTGACAGTAACTTCCAGGCTGATAGCTCATCTATTGATAAGGATACCTATCTCAATCTGTACATATCAGTCCCTATCACTGATGAAACCCTCGGCGAACGCACCAAAATTGCCAAATTCATAGAAAGCATCCAAGCGGAACAAACAGCCGTTGTAGAGGAACAGACTCCTGTCGAAATGCAGGCAACAGTTGTAAGTGCTCCGGCAGAAGAACCTGTTGCAGCCCCTCAAGAAGCTGCTGAAGAGGAGGTTGCTGCAAGTGAGCCGGAAAGGAGAGTTAAACCGCGGGTCCGTACCTTCGGCGGTGGCAGGATTTTAAGTGAAAGTGATTGGTAGAATGGGCTTTTACCTTTGTCCGCAGTAGATAAATAAAAGGCAGATACGAAGTCTGTAAAAAAAAGTCAACCCATTACTAACCATTAAGATATTCAAGAGGCAAACCCATGAACCTCAGAACGCTAAAAACAATTTCTCTTATTCTGATCAGTTTATTTCTTGCCAGCTCTTACTGCTGGGCCGGCAATAAACGGATGATGACCATCTCGGCGGCAAAGGTTGTTGCCAAAAGGGCCTTGGTAGAAACAGTACACGGCTTGAAGGTCAAGACCAGCGAAAAAGTTGTTGACGTCGTCGCTGCAAACTTTGTCGGAAGCATAGAATCAAAAACCCAGGCAAGCCTCCATGGTATTGTCTATGATGAAGTGGTTTATGACCGCGAAAAAGATATAGCCAAAGTCATCGCTTCTGTAACCCTTGAGAGCATTACCAATATTGACGGCGATACCGTGGAGTTGGGCAATCAAACGTACAAGCGGGTTGGCTTTGCCACCTCAACCCAAGCCAATGCCGGTCCTATCCAGGCCCTCCGCGTCGCTGAGCTTGATGCCTATAAACAGCTTATAGAACGAATAATTGGCTTTACTTTAGAGAGCCAGACAACCGTTGAAAATTACATCCTGAAATCAGACGTCATTAAAACAAAGGTAATGGCCACAATCTATCTCGCCAATGTAACGGAATACTTTTGGGATGAATATGGCGATGCCCATGTTAAAATGTCCCTTAATGTCGGCGAGGTTTCAAACGTTTTGGGCGAGAGAATACTCTATGAAGGTGATGTCCTTGAAGTTGAAGGACTTGGCGCCCAGGACGATGACTTCAAAGAAGCTCGGGCAAACAAAACAGTCAGTAAAAATGAAATCCAAAACACTGATGAAACTGTAATCGAAGTAATCCCTGAAGAGCAGACCATCGGAGCTATTCAGCAAAAAAGCATTGACCTTCCGGTCAAGTAAGAGAGGTTGATGTATACAACCAGTAATTGTTTTACAATTTTTTGCTCTCTGATAAAGAAAGATGGGGTCGGCAACCAAGCCGTCCCTTTTCTTTTTTTACAGAGAATGATTTATTCCCTACCTTTTATGGCACATTAATTTCCCAACCCTAAAATCGGGCTGTCTCTCCAAACTGATCATTCCTTCCCTTAAGCTAATCAAAAAAATATCCTTTAAAAAAATTTCTCGCCATTTCAAAATTATTCAAATTTTATTTTTTATTTCCCGTTAAATCAATATAATCAAATATAGTTGGGTATTCGTTTGGCTCCTGGAGCGAAGCTACATGGCTAGCGGCAGGATTTTTCTTTTGACATTATTTGGATGTATATGGTGTTGAATTAAAACAATCGAGGACGAATAAGTATTCCCCACGGTTCTCTGTTCAGTTTTGAGATTAAAAGATAGTAATCTGCGAAATGATAAGAATTTACCAGGTATCATGATTTTTTAAGCATAAAAACGTTGTTTCAATCCAGGTTTTACGTCATTATCCCCAGGAACCATTATTTAAGAGGTATGTTTACATTGCATTAAAACCTCATGCCAAGTATGACAATGAATATAGATTAACGTGAGAGGTGTATCATACAAGCTCTTATCCTCATTTGAATGATATTCCATCTCCGTCGAACAAGAAATATATAGATAGTTGCCGGACTTTTGTATCCAAATCATAAAAGATACTTAAAAAAAATTTCGATATATAATACTTACGTTTGATTGTTTCTTATGATTGCAAATTGGATCTTTCATATATATTGATCTCGCTATCTTAGTTAAAATAGGTACTTACGAATTACTTCATTATGAAGAAGCCAAGAATATTGATAGTAGATGATGATCCCAGATTATTGCGGGTAATGTCTATCCTCTTAAACTCATCCGGGTATGATGTTGACTGTGTCGAAGGTGGCGAAAAAGCTCTGTCACGAGTGTCCTTAATTCGACCAGACGTGGTTGTCACCGACCTGCGCATGGAAGGCATGGATGGCATGTCATTATTTTCTGCCATTAATGAAATCAATCCAGCCCTACCGGTAATAATGCTTACTGGACATGGCACCATACCTGAAGCCGTTGCTGCCACAAAACAGGGAATTTTCAGTTTTCTGTCAAAACCTGTGGATGGCAAAATTCTTCTTGAACAAATACAAAAGGCTTTGCAAATCTCCGGGGATTCGGGAGTAAGCAAAGATACTGTGGATGAATCTGAATGGCGACAAGAAATTGTAACTCGAAGCCCGGTCATGGAGGAATTACTCCAACAGGCCTTTCTTGTAGCGCAAGGGGATGTGAGTGTATTTATTTCAGGAGCCAGCGGCACAGGCAAAGAGCTGATTGCTAAAGCCATCCACAAAGCAAGCCCTCGTTGCAAACAGCCCTTTGTGGCAATCAACTGCAGCGCGATCCCAGAGCCTCTGCTTGAGTCTGAACTTTTCGGACACCGGAAAGGATCTTTTACCGGGGCAACAAAAGACCATATAGGATTAATCCAGGCTGCAACTGGTGGTACGCTCTTTCTTGATGAAATTGGCGATATGCCTTTGGTTCTTCAGGCCAAACTGCTCCGGGCTTTGCAGGAACAAACGGTGCGGCCCGTTGGTAGTACAGAAAGCGTTTCTGTTGATATCCGGGTCATTTCAGCAACCCACAAAGACATCGACCAAGAAATGACCGATGGTACATTCAGAGAAGATTTATATTATAGACTCAACGTCGTATCGCTTGATGTACCTCCGTTACATAAGAGGCGTGAAGATATCCCACTTTTAACGGGATATTTTCTTCAGGAATCAGGCAAAAAGGACAATAAAAAGTTCAAAGTTTCTCCAGAGGCCATGGAATTATTAGTAAGCGCATCCTGGCCAGGAAATGTCAGGCAATTGCTAAATGTTGTCGAACAGGTAGTAGCCCTTTCACCTACCTCCATAATCCCGCCCTCCCTAATAAAACGTGCATTGCGCAATCCTGGAATAGAAATACTTCCCTATGATGAGGCAAAGAGAAGGTTTGAGCGGGAATATTTAAGCCAACTTTTACAAATCACCGGAGGTAAGGTGAGCCAGGCGGCCCGCTTGGCAAAACGCAATCGGACAAACTTCTACAAACTCTTGCAACGTCATACCATTGAACCAGAACTTTTCAATCCCGCCTCAAACGCGAACGGCCTATCTGACAGTTAACTACCAAAATTGATGAAATCGTAAAAATACGATTTGTCTGCTACGCGGACGGTTTGACATCCTTGTGATCCCTTGTGATGACACAGGTGATAAGTTCAGCCGGAATTTCTCACAAAACTGTTGCCAGTTCATCGATGTATTATCCCCCAATAGGACTTCTTCTCTTGCGCTCAGGGCGCGTTATATCTAGATGAAATCACATGGCACATTAACCGCTTTCCTGCCTTTTTACGGGATCATCAAATTCTCAATCAATTAAATTTGCTGTCTCTTATGAGAGACAGCAAATTAACTATTAGAATCAATATGTTTCACATTGTCTTCATTTTAAGTGTCGTCACATGGAGACAATATCCAACCTCATCACCAAAAAAATCTTCTTCTTTTTTTCTAACTCATTGATTTCCAAGAAATAAGTCAATTTGGCACAAGAAATGCTCATTTGCTGTGCAATAAAGTATTTGTAGTTTTTCGCTCTATACATCAGCAAATTCTCGATAAGGGCAAACCATCCCAAAGGATGGACGCAATATTATACAGCCAGAGACGGATATGGCAGCGGAACTGGCGGGTGGAGACTCATTCCATCAGTTCCTACTCTTAGCCACATGGCAAAAAACCAGAATTTCATTGGTACGGATGGTCATGAAAAAAACTAGGCAATATTCCTACACATTATCTAACTGTAAAATCTGCCTTGCACTCTTTACGTTGTTGTTCAGCTTCTTGTTAACCGCCTGTGGGAGTGATAGCGGGAACATTACAGAAATATCCCAACATGTGAGCAGTAATTTGGAACAACCGAAAGAAGCATGCGTCATGTGGAGTTATGACCCAAGCATAGTGCCTGACCTTGTCGGATTCAGAATCTATGACAGTGATGGAAACCTGGTCCACGAGACCCATAACACAACATCTTTGCATGTAGACTTTCCAATAAATATTGGCGATGACCCTATAACATTTACAATGACTGCCTTTGATGTAGATGGAAACGAGAGTGCCCATTCAGCCCCTTATACCGTGAGTAACATCCAAGCTTGATGCAGATGCCTTATCTGATGGTGACTTCTCCATTTTAAGATGTTCTGAAATATTGAGCATGAATCCCAATCGCTCCTAAGAATAATCATCAATAATGTTTGTCAAATCAAAATGAATTTTTCACCATAATTCTGTCAAAATAAATGATCGTTTTTTACTAGCAGGATTATTATGCAAACCAAATTTACACTAAATTTATTATTAATAATATATACTTATTTTTTTCCACATTGAGAAAACTACCTTTAATGTAAACAATGTTAACTTTATGAGGAACTATGTTAATGGAAAAAGCGCATAATTATCGCTTCTGTGAATTTGAACAAGAGAAGCATGCTTGAACTTTAAAAAAACAAAAAACAATTTCATATGGTTATGTTTCTATTCTTGTTTTTTTATCCTTTTTGGCATCATGTTTGCTACTTGAACTGAGCACGTTCAAAAAATTGGTTTTAACTCGAAAAAGGCAAACCATCCCAAAGGATGGGACGCAAAGTTACCGGCCTAACCCCGCCTGAGGCGGATATGGCAGCGGGACTGCCGGGTGGAAGGCCTCAGCCCCTCAGGCGCTGATCTTGTCCACACGGCAAAAATCAGATTAGCCTTGGGGGCGAGGAATATGAAAACAAACAAAACGTATTACCGCAGATTACCTCACACCAACTTCCGTCTTCCAATCATTACTTTATGTATTAGTCTTCTAATAACTGCCTGTGGAGGTAGTGGTGGGAGCAACATGGGAACATCCCAACTTGCATCTACTCCTATTAATACTAATCCTCCCGTCACTTTAGAACCAACAACCCCTGCTCCGGAATTACCGGATGAATCTGTTATTACTCCACCGTCAACCGAGGAAGGCTCCTTCTCAGTTAGCAGCACTTCCGTGCATCAAAACGAAGCCTGCATCATGTGGGACTATGACACCAGTGCAGTGCCAAATCTTGCCGGTTTCAGGATATATGACCAGGCCGGAAGCATGCTTCAAGAGATAAACGATACAACAAGTATGCATGTAGATTTTCAAGTTAGCATGGGCAGTGGCCCCATGGCGTACACGATGACTGCTTTTGATACTGACGGAAATGAGAGTCCCCATTCCGCTCCTTATACAGCAAATAAGGCCCCTATTGCTGTAATGTATGCCGATGGCGTCAACAGGACGGTTCAGTTTGATGCGAACGACTCTACTGATTATGACGGCGGTTCCATATCAGCCTATACGTGGATTTTTGGCGACGGTAATCAGGCAACAGGTGTTTCAACTGAGCACCAATATGCTCCCGGCAAGTATACTGTCACATTGCAGGTGATTGATGACGCCGGCGTGACAACCTCCACCAGTCTTACCTTGGATATTGCTTAGAAAAAAACTTTTACAGGATATACTTCAAAACTCAAAACTTTCTTGTAAAGCTCCTCCCCCAAAACTCACATAAAACCCGCTGTCAGATATCTCTGACAGCGGGTTTTATGTGTTTTGAGGAAAAAAATGCTATTCCAATTATGAAGAGGCGCTCAAAGGTTAAATGTCTCTTTATTCCTTCGAATAAATTTTTTCCATTCCATTATTTTACGGATAGGTTTCTGGCCATTATGATTAGCAGAATTTCTTAAGAAATATTCACTATTACAAACACAAAAGACCAAACAACATTCTAGATTAGTCCTTTGTGTTTAAATCTAGTGTGTCAGGGAGAGTTGTGTGCTCACTGCCCGGACGTTGATAGGTCTTTAATCTTTGATTGAAGCTATTAGAAAGATATAATGCGGAATCTTTGGCGCGCCAGGGAGGATTCGAACCCCCGACCTACGGATTAGAAGTCCGTTGCTCTATCCAACTGAGCTACTGGCGCCTTTTGCTCAAGAATAATTTATAATAACCGACCTTGTCTTGTTGAGACAATAGGTCAGGTAATTTTTCCTGTTTTTCAACATGATGACAAAGTGGATGGGAAAATAGAACGAACCGGCATAGAAGTCAATATGGTTTTCCCCCAACTTCATTTTTCTTTCTTTTTCTTAATCTCCTTCCAAACTGGGCCCTTGGCACTATCGACTACTTTTATACCATGTTTGGTAAGCTCTTCCCGCACGCCATCCGCTTTTTTCCAATCCTTTTTCTTCCGCGCTTCTTCCCTTTCCTGAATCAATTTATCGATTTCCGGGGTCAAGGGGCATTCTTCGAGTTTCAAAACATTCAAGAGTCCATTGAACCGTTCCAAAGTCTCAATAATATATTTTTTCTGATCACGGTCCAGCTTTCCTTCATAAAGGATGGGATTGACTTTCTTAATAAAATCAAAAATCGCTGCCAATGCCTTGGAGATATTGAGATCATCATCCATGGCCGCAAAAAAACGTTCTTCCATGTCGGAAAGATAGGATGCCACCTTGGGATGTGGTAACCCAGCTGGAAGACAGAGCAGCTTGCGGGTAAACTCATCAAGCCGCTTCAGGGTTTTTCGTGCTGCATCAAGCCGCTTGCAGGAAAAATCAATCGGTTTTCGATAATGGGTTTGCAGAAAAAAGAAACGCACTTCCCTAGGAGAATAGCCTTTTTTCAAGATATCCTCCAGAGTGACCAATGTATTGAGTTCCCGCGACATCTTCTTGCCGTCAACCAGAACAAGCTCGCTGTGAACCCAATAGTTGGCGAGTTTTTTGCCGGTCAGGGCTTCGGATATTGCAATTTCGTTTTCATGGTGTGGAAATATCAAATCACGACCACTTGTATGAATATCAATGGTCTCGCCAAGATAATGATGTACCATGGCAGCACATTCAATATGCCATCCAGGACGCACATTTCCCCATTCCGTTTCAAAAAATACCCCTTTTTTCAATTCACCCAAGGTTGAACGTTTAAGTAAGGTGAAATCAACAGGGCTGTCCTTTTCATAATCATCTAGATCAACTGTCTTGCCAAATTGGATCTTGCTTAAATCAACCCTTGATAGGCGACCGTAATTTGCATACTTGGAAATATCAAAATAGATGGAACCATGTTTTTCATAGGCAAATCCTTTGCTGAGTAGTTTTGCAGCAACATCAATCATAGAATTAACATGACTTGATGCCTTAGGGTAACATGTCGCCTCTTTGACACCCAACAAAGCAATATCACGCTTAAAATCATCAATATATTTTCCGGTAAACTCGGCAAGTGTCTCACCAGCTAGCGCGGAACCATGTAAAGTATTATCATCAAGATCGGTGAAATTCATGCAATACTGAACATCGTATCCTTTGCTACTCAGCAGTCGGTGGATGATATCAGCGAGGATGAATCGGCGACAATGGCCAATGTTGGCCTTTTCATGAGCTGTAGGACCACAAGCATAGAAAGTAACTTTCTTCCCATCAAGCGGTTTAAAAATCTCTTTACGCCTTGTCAATGTATTATGAAACCGCAACTGTGAAACCTTGGGCTCAGATCGCTCCTCCCGGGCAAACAGGGGGGTGCTGAGATATTTTTCACCCCCGTCAGGAAAAATAACGACAAGAACACCTTCTTTCATCTGCTCGGCTCGTGCGAGAGCAGCACACAAAGCAGCACCGGAACTCATCCCCACAAACAAGCCTTCTTTCCCTGCCAGCATTCTGGCTTTTTCAAAAGCCTCTTCATCCGGAACATTAATGATTTGAAAGGGCAGTTTTTTATCAAAAATGCCCGGCTTGTATGATTCCTTCATATTTTTGAGCCCTTGAATTTTGTGTTTATAGAAGGGCTCCATGGCACTCACTCGTACTTCAGGATGATTTTCCGCAAAATATTTACACAAACCCATTGCTGTACCGGTGGTGCCCAGTGTTGCAACAACGTCTGTAACGCTTCCTCCTGTTTGTTCCCAGATTTCCGGCCCGGTGTGATTATAATGCGCCAGCCAATTCGCTTCGTTGTTAAATTGATCCGTCAGAAAATAGCGGTCCGGATGTTCACGCGCCATGGCATAAGCCTGCTCGATAGCTCCATCAGTACTTTTCTTGGCGGGTGTCAGAAGAATTTCAGCGCCATAGGCGGTCATGATCTTTCGTCTTTCGATACTGGCGGATTCGGGCATAACGAGCTGGCAGTTGTATCCTTTCACAGCACAGACCATGGCCAGGCCGATGCCGGTATTGCCGCTTGTCGCTTCAAGAACTATTTTGTCGGGGGTCAACTCTCCACTTTTTTCGGCTATTTCAACCATGGAAAGAGCAATCCTGTCCTTAACCGACCCTCCTGGATTAAAAGACTCAAGCTTGGCATATAGAGCTATCTTTTTAAAAGGATTAAGCCTTGATATTTTTACAAGCGGCGTATTGCCGATTTTTTCAAGGATGTTGTTGTATGACATGCCAATAGACTCAAATTCCGTTTTTTTTCCACAAGTTATCAGACTTGACACTATACAAACTTTTCACTTTTTCGTCACGCCAATAAAAAAAAGCAAGTTCCCGGTCTCACGGGAACTTGCTTTGTCTTGATGAAATATGGAAAGAGCTTATTATCAGGACTCTTTCTCTAGCTTCACGCTGATTGCAACCTTGTAGAGAATGGTGAGAATAAGAAACCCTGTTGACCAGACACCCATGGTAATAAGAATCTCCCCAAAGGTCGGATAGTATTCGGTCACATATTCCAACGGCGTGGGTACAAATCCGCCAAGCACGAAGCCGAGACCCTTATCGATCCAGAGGGAAGAAAAGACAAGAACACAGGCTGCCATGACGGTTTTTTCATTGCTGCGGGTCTGGGGTATCCAGAAAAGCGCCAGGCCCAGACCGCCAAGAACGAGCGAGAGCCGCATGAAGCCAACAAGATTGTCATGTCCTTCAAGGCCCCAGAACAGATAATCAAGGGCATGTTTATGGCCTGGGATATCACTGTAATACGCCACAAAAAATTCAAGGCCAAGGAAGAAAAAGTTCAAGATAGCGGCATAGCCGATAATGGTGATAATTTTATCTCGGGCAACGTCGCCAAGATCAAACTTGGTGACCCTTTTTAACACCAAGGCTATGAAAAGAAGTAAAGATGGACCTGCGGCAAAGGCTGATGCCAGGAAACGGGGAGCAATGATGGCGGTGAGCCAGAAATGACGGCCGGGCAGGCCGCAATACAACATAGCGGTTACGGTATGGATGGAGATTGCCCAGGGCAGGGATAACCAGATAAAGGGTTTGAGCCATTTCGGATACTTGGTGCCTTTATATTCCGAGTGCAGCACCACCCAGCCCACCAGGATATTAAGAAAGAGATAGCCATTGAGAACGATCATGTCCCAAAAAAGCATGGAATTAGGAGTGGGGTGCAGCAAAACATTCAAAGCACGGGTTGGTTGGCCAAGATCTGCCATGATGAACAGAAGGCACATGGCCACCGAAGCGATGGCCAAAAACTCACCCAGAATGGTGATGCGGCCAAAATCCTTAAAGTTATGCACATAGTATGGGAGGACGATCATCACGCCTCCAGCGGCCACCCCAACCAGAAAGGTAAACTGCGAGATATAAATGCCCCAGCTCACGTCACGGCTCATGCCGGTATAGCCCAAACCGTATTGGTACTGTTGGGCATAGGATACTACCCCGGCAAGAATTAAAACGGACAAGAAGACTAACCAACCTATGTATACGTTACTTCCCTTAAGCGCCTTTTCAATCATGATGTTTCACCTTAAATAATATAGAAAACTGATGGTAGGGTCCCCAGGGCAGGTTTCCGCTGAATGGTAAATGTACTTTTAAGCACTTGCGAGATCGGCGCGTTGGGATCATTCATGTCCCCAAAAATCATGGCCCCGGTATCTCCGGTAGCTTCTACACACTTTGGCGGCAATCCTTCGGATATCCGCTCTGCACAGAAGTTGCATTTCTCTACAACCCCCCGCATACGGGTAGGAAATTTTTCATTGAGATTTTTGATGAATTTAAGATTGCCGTTTTCATCACGTTCCCTGGGGCTGCGCCAATTAAAGCTCCGAGCGCCATAGGGACATGCAGCCATACAGAAGCGGCAGCCGATACAGCGATGGAAGTCCATGATAACCGACCCGTTTTTTTGTTTAAAAGTGGCCTTTGTCGGACATGCCCGCACACATGGTGGATTATCGCAGTGATTGCATAGGGCAAGAAAGGGAAGTTCGTGCAGTGCATCATTACGCCTATAATGGCTGTGATCAGGAAATAGATTTTCAAATGGTTCTTTCCAGATCCACTTTATTGCATCCTTGGGATTTACTTGACCCTTGGAGTCCAAAAATATAGGGACGTTGTGGGTTTGGTGGCATCCGTCTACGCATTTTTGTGCCATGCCTGGATTTTCGGCAAACTTATTAACATCAATGACCATTCCTAGGCGTACGCCTGTCGGTGCTTCCCCATGACCAGACCCAGGTGATTCTGTACCATGACTTGCAGGGGCCGGAGACGAAGCATTGACCTCACCTTTTAATAACAAATTAAACGCAGAAGGTGCTCCGATCCCCGCAACGGCAGAGAGGCCGGCCAGTTTCAAGAATCTTCTTCTCTTGTCATCCATTAGATCGTCTCCTTAGGTACGAAATGGCAGTCCCAGCAGTAAGGGTATACCGATGCATAAACATGACATTCATCACAGAATTTTTTCTTATTGGTGTGACAAGTCATACAGCCGTTCATGAGGCTCTTGTCATATTTTTTGCCCTGTACAACTACTTTTTCTCTGTTTCCTTCCCGCAGAACCTCATCACGCCAATCATTTATAAGTTGCATGTGGGTTGTGCGCATATATTGTTTATCTTTTACGCATTCTTTTTGATCTTTCGGTTTTTCAGGATTCGGCAAAACGCCGGCGCTGCCCGAGTTATAGAGAATCGGGAAAATCAGCAAACAAACAAAGACAATGATTCCGGGGATTATTTTTCCTTTATCATACATAAATATCACCCTTCTGTACCTGGAAGAGGATCAAAACGCAGATCCGTTTCTCTTTCTTTTTCACCATCCATGATCAAGGCATTTCCCACAAGTTCAGAAACACCGCATACACCAACGTTGGGATTCCAGTACTCCATCAAGGCAAGCAATGTGGCGCGGTCAATAGCACAGACACAGGAGAGCATATTGACGCCATGTCTGTCCTCCACATATTTGACCGCATTTGCCCTGGGCAGGCCACCCCGCATCCGCAGTTCCATAATCTCACCTGTATTCAGGCCAGTACCGCTGCCGCAGCAGAAAGTGTTCTCCCTAATACAGTTTTCAGGCATATCGTAAAAATTGTTGCAGACATTCTCCAAGATATAGCGGGGCTCATCGAGCATGCCCATGCCGCGGGCCGGATTGCAGGAATCATGGAAAGTCACCACCCGATGATCATTACGGCTTTTGTCAATTTTCAGCTTGCCATGCTTGATCAGATCCGCCGTAAACTCGCTGACATGGACCATCTTTGATGCCGCTGCATTTTCGAACCGCGTCCCGGTAATCGGTGAAACAGGCATTTCAAGAGATCTTTGCAGTTCACCGTTCATGGTGTCCATGTACTGATGGACAACGCGCCACATGTGGCCGCATTCACCACCAAGAATCCATTTGACCCCGAGTCTCTCCGCCTCGGCATACATCTTGCCATTCAGCTTTTTCATCAATTCGTTGTTGGTGAATGAACCGAAATTACCACCTTCAGACGCATAGGTGGAGATTGTATAATCCAAACCGATATGGTCGAAGAGCAGCAAATATCCCATGAAGGTAAAGATGCCGGGTTCGGCGAAAACATCAGCGGATGGGATGATAAAGAGTACTTCAGCGCCCTTGCGATTGAAAGTGAGGCTGTTCAATTTGAGTCCGGTAGCTTCTTCAATATCGTCAAGCAGAAATTCAGCATTATCTTTAAAGGTATGCGGCTGCAAACCAAGGTGGTTGCCTGTTCTATTGGAGTTGGCCGCCGGTTCCAAGATCCAATTCGTGTTTACCCCAACCAGGTGAAGCAGTTCCCGGGCCATCATGGTTACCTCTGCCGTATCAATGCCATATGGGCAGAAAACAGAACAACGGCGGCATTCCGTACACTGATAGTAATACATGAACCACTCTTTCAGAACTCCAAAGGTCATGGGCCTGGCACCGGCAATACGGCCCAGGATTTTTCCGGCCTTGGTGAATTCATTGCGGTACACGGAGCGTAACAATTCAGCACGGAGGACCGGCATGTTCTTCGGATCACCGGTACCTAAAAAGAAATGGCACTTGTCAGCGCAAGCTCCGCATCGGACACAGCAATCCATGAAAATCTTGAAGGAACGGAATTTATCAAGACGCTCTTTGATGCCGTTGATAATGATTTCCTTCCAGTTATCCGGCAGTTTCCAATCATCGCTCTCAACTTCCCATTCACGGGGTTCCCCGAACAGGCCTGGAAAATTCTTGCTATGATATTCAACGATACTCTTCTTACCGGGGTAGCAGTAATTACCAGGTTTGAAAACCGCTGGGACATCCATCCATTCCTTACTGGGAACGGCCCCTGTCATCAGGGAAGGATCTCTTGCTACACTGACACCTAATACATCTGGTTTTGGATCTGCCATCTTATCTCATCCTTCTCGTCATGTGGTGTTTTATTCAGCTGGTTTATCCTCTTCTGCAGCTGGTGGCTCCTCAGCAGCAGGCGGCAATTCCTTTTCAACAGGTAATCCCGCATTTACCATAAATTCTCTAAATTCATCTTCATACCCTGCATAGGAATGCGGTTTGATAGATGTATCGTTCCAAGGATTGATATGCCGAACCATACGGTTGTTGTTCGCAAGGTTTCTGGTGGGGCTTAAAAATACGCCGCCCATATGCATGAGCTTGCTGAATGGGAAGTATACCATGAGGCAACTTACCAGAAACAGGTGTATGAAAAAGAGTACGCCGATATCCCCTTTAATTACCGGTTTAAAGGTGGCCAGCCCCATGGCCAACTCCTTGACACTTACAATATCCACTCTGATGAAATAGCGCATCAGAATGCCGGTAATGCCGATTCCCATTATAAGAAACAGAGGAAAATAATCTGAGGCCAGAGAAATATAGCGGAGTTGCGGCCGGATCACCCTGCGCAAGAAAAGAAAGGTGAGAGCAAGGAGCAGGATAATGTCGGATTGATACAGGACCGGCACCCCAACCTGGAGAAGTCCGTCTGCCAATTCGAGCTTGGTAACGAAACTCGGGACCGGATTGGTAAACAGCCGCCAATGGCGAAGAAAAATAACAAGAAACGAATAATGGAAAAGCAAACCAAAGAGCCAGAGATACTTACTGGATCCATAGACCAGTTTCGGTCCATCTTCCACATCAGTCTTGGTGTTCTTGAAAAGTGACCTGAAAAGAAAGACTTCAAGGAACATCCTGCCAATGACCCCGCCTGTTGAGGAAGGGCAATCGGTCTTATTCTGTTTGATCCAGGGTAGGGATTTCTCCTGACCACTGGTGGTGGGGATGCGGAAGGGCACAGGAGATTTTGCCCAGTAAATAATTTTCTTGATAAAGAAAATTATGAAGGCGAAAAATGCCAAATATGGAATTACCACCCCGAAAAGGCTTTGCCCACCTGGCATTTTTGCTCCAACAAAGGAAATGAGGACAAGTGCCAAGACCGCTAGAAACGGATACAGGATTCTCATTTACTGTTACCTCGCATCTTATTTAACTGTGATTATTTAATTTTTCTTGTTCCGTTTTCTTTGCCAAGTTTTTTCGTAACATGGCAGAAGGACATTGCATTCCTTCCGACAACAGATAATTACCACTTCTCAACTCATTTATTTTCACTTGGAATAGCCGTTCACGGCTTTCCATGAATTGATTAAAGATAGTTATTGCTATATTGTCTAAACGGATCTCGAACTCTCGCCATTCATGGAGGGTTGGGCTGAATTCTTCCTTGGTGCATTGATCAAAAACGATCTGCTTTAGCCCGAAAATGAAAGATACTGCATCGGCAGGTGAATCGACCTGGACTGCTCGAAGTTTGAGAAACTGAATTACGGTTGAAGATAACGTCTCTTTCTCTGAATCCTCACTCAACATTGAGTACAAATCCGCCAAACCTTGTTTTATGCAAAAACCGATGGGATTAGCAAATCTGTCTTTCTGTTTCTTGAAAAATGGTAAAGATTCAGGATGATACGCACCAAAGAGCAGGTCACGCCATTTGCTCAGGATGTTTTCTTTGTTTTCTATTAGGAATTGCTGGAGTTGCATAAAAATTCTTGTGACTTCCTTTGTCTACGTAAGATAACTAGCAATCAAAAACAAATATGAATACCCATTCAGAAATGATTATGCATTCCTAGCATGTTTAAAACCATTTTTCAATAAGAAAAATTAGAACAGGGAAAGAAAAAAAGAAAATGTACACAACCGGCTGGAAAATTTACAAAACTTTATCGATAATCAATCCTGTTTCTTTCTGCAGGTTGTATAAAAGTGAAGGAAGGTCACCAACATCAATCACAATATCTCGCACAATTGTGCATATTTTTTCACTGGTACAATCGTATACATCTATAGAAAAACCATCCTCATCCCGCACCAGTGAAAGATGAATGAGAACGCCATGATTTTCAAGATCCATATTGACCTTGTCAATCATGGACCTGACTTCTTTTTCCTCTTCAAAAGACAATGTCACCCTACCACTGGCAGGTAACTCTTTCTTTCTCCGCCTCGCCCACTCCGTCTTAAACCTGCCAACCCGTTCAACATATTTCACCCTTTCGGCAGGATCAAGGTCCTCACGGAGAGGGACAGCTTTTTGGGGTGGCAGAGGATTGGGATTTTTTATTTCATACACCGGCATTTTTCACCCCTGTGCATCTCTTTGATTATGTGCTGGAATGATCCGCCTTAGTACTTTTCATCTTATAGCAGTGTTCTTTCAGGATGCAATTCATTTGTGATATGAGCACTTCTTTACGAAATCGTGTCAGATGAAGGAAAACAGAAGGTCTAAAAAATACTATGGAAAGCGGAGCAAAGGAAGGACTTGCTATAAATTTATTTCCATACCTTCACGGGCAAAAAACACCTTGAGGTCGCCACAGTCTTCAGAGCGACAGTATTTTTCGGTAAGTGCGTCAAGTTGCTCATCGGTTCGCATGGGATCGTGATGAAACAAAGCTAAATTCTTCACACCTGCTCTCTTGGCTGCGGAAATAGCATACTCGATGCTGGTATGGCCCCAGCCGAACTTTGAGTCTTCAAATTCATCTTCGGTATACTGGGCGTCATAAATCAACAGATCAGCCCCTGCAAAGAACTTCTCAATCCTGGCATTCTGTTCCTGGGTAGCAAGTTCGCCCTCCGCAGCCATGGCCTCGTCATAGGAAGGATCCTCAGGATCCGTACAAAATACATTACGAAAGGGTTCGGTGTCATAGGTGGTACAAAAAATCTTGTCACCATATTCAAAACGGTAGCCGCAGCAGAGAATGGGATGGTTCAAATATGCGGTAACCAACACCAATCCATCGTCAAATTCCTTTCGATCTTCTTTTAAATGAATATATTCGATTTCCGCCGCCAGGTCGGGGGCATTCACGGGAAAGTAACGGTAAGTAAGTTGGCCCCCGACAATTTTTTCCAGAGTGTCTTCCTCATAAGTTACCGGGCCGTATATTCTCAACTTGGTTCCAGGTATATAAATAGGCGTAAAAAAAGGAAAGCCCATAATATGATCCCAGTGGGTATGGGAAAGAAATATTTCCGTATCAATAGGCCCGTTAGGCAAATCATTTGCCATCATGAAATTGCCGAGCTCTCTGATTCCTGAACCTGCGTCTATTATTATCAGCCGATTAAGTTCCTTAAGCCGCAATTCAATACAGGCTGTATTGCCGCCATACTTTGCCGTATGAGGACCGGGACAAGGTATTGATCCCCGCACCCCCCAAAAATTTATTTTCATCATTACTATCCTTCTCTGGAAACTTGTAGAAAAATCTGGGCCTTATCTATCTCTACGGATACTTTTTCTTGCAGTTCGGATATATCCTGCCATTGCAATCCGACAATTTCAAGAACACGATAAATAGTCGGAGTCTCCTGGTAAAAATCTCCTGCAGAACCATAATCATATATATTTGCATACAGATTAGCAAGGCTAACAGTGGATACCAGATCCCGGCACTCTTCGGAGGCATTTCCAGGATCATGATGATATGCAAGAACCTCCCGAATTGCCTGACTGAGCTGCCATTTTTCAGCAATCACTTTACCCACCAAGCCATGATCAAAGCCCATAATTACCGATTCAGCCCGATTAAGTGGTCCTTCTTCAATCTTTGCCAGTTCCAATGCCTGTTCAAATTCTTCAGGAAAGCGGTTGTTCAATGGGATTTTTCCCAGGTCGTGCAGCAGCCCACCCACAAAGTATTCTTCCCGTTCGGTGATCGGCACGTTTCGCTCTGTTGCTATCGCCTTCGCAGTCACCCCGACACAGATCGAATGGGTCCAGAACGCGTCCATGGACAGGCAGCGAAAATTTTCCTCCTTGCCGAAATTACCAAGGACAGCGGTGCTCAAAGCTAAATTCTTAACAGTATTGATGCCCAGCATAATAATGGCCCGGGTCAGAGAGGTAATCTGGTTTGGCAAGGCATAATATGCTGAGTTGATTAACTTGAGAACCTGCCCGGTGAGGACCGGGTCAAGAGAGATTACTCGATTAAGGTCATTAGGGGATGTGTTTGGCTGGTTGCAAATCTCCAAAACTTTGGTAACCGTAGTAGACAAACTCGGCATCCGGTCAAGATAGTTCTGGATCTTTTTGAAGCGCTGTTCGGTGGAGATGGCAATTTCTGTCATGTAAAAGAAATATTTCTTTCCTGTTACTCTGTTTTATTTCTCAGCAGCCATGTTTAACCAAAAAATCACGAACCATTTCATTCATTATATCCAAGCGGCTTCGGCCTGTTTCATTTGTTACGATCCAGGTACATCTCTTCAATGCCCTGCTTAGATGGTCATGAACCTGCAGAGTGATCGACTCAATGGCGTCATTATCCTCCGGCTGGGACGTCTTGTTATTCTCGTTATGTATCATATGATTTTTTATCAGCAATTTCCTGGAGAGTTCCCTTTCCTAATTTTCACAGAATATTGACTTCAATACCCCATGATAGCGGAAAAATCCAGCCCTTAAAAAGAGCTAGAGGAAAAACATAATTTTCCATTGAAATGGAGTAAAATTACTGCATATTTACTCTGGTCTAGTATAACAAAACTTCTAGAGGTTTAACAAAACGATTTCGAAATAAAAATCCTTTTTAGACTAGCCAACAATGCAATTTTGTCCTGATTACAAGATCTAACAAATCAAGCTAGCGATATTCTTTTCAGGAGATACACCCAATATTCATAGCCTAAAAAACATATTTTCTCCATTTACCTCCTAACAATAAAAAATGCGCAATAAATTACATTACCCTTCCGACCTGCCGATCGTCGGACACAAAGATGAAATAATCAATGCCATCAGAGAACACGCGCTGATCATTATTTCCGGCGACACAGGATCAGGAAAAACAACCCAACTTCCGAAGATGTGTCTTGAAGCCGGCAGGGGCTCCAAAAAACGCATAGGATGCACCCAACCACGGCGAATTGCAGCAATTACCGTGGCAGCGCGTGTTTCTGAAGAACTCTGCGCAGCTGGTGCCGAATTAATCGGATTTAAAATCCGTTTTCAAGACAGGACAAGAAAAAGCAACCGCATAAAATTCATGACGGACGGCATTCTTCTTGCCGAAACACAGAACGACAGAATGCTGCATGACTATGACACGATTATTATTGATGAAGCACACGAACGCAGCCTCAATATCGACTTTCTCCTAGGCATTCTCAAAACTCTGTTGCAAAAAAGGAAAGACCTCAAAGTCATTATCACATCCGCCACTATAGATACGGTTAAGTTTTCGAAACAATTCAACAACGCGCCAGTCATTGAAGTTTCCGGTCGGACGTATCCGGTTGAAGTTCGCTATCAATCACCTGCAACAACCAACGATGAAAATGAAGCAACTTATGTTGATCCTGCCGTTGAGGCCGTAGGTGAACTACGCCGAAAAGAAAAGCCAGGCAACATCCTTATTTTCATGCCCACTGAACAGGATATCAGGGAAACCATTGATACCCTAAACAAAGCCATCAAGGGAGTTCCCGGAAGTAAAGGCCATTCTGCCTGGCCAAAAAAAACAGCCATCTTGCCCCTTTTCGGTCGTCTCGCTGCAAAGGATCAAGCAAAGGTATTTGCAAAATCCTCTGCTCTAAAAATCGTGGTAGCCACAAATGTTGCGGAAACATCTGTAACTGTGCCCGGTATCAGATATGTAATAGATACCGGTTTAGCAAGAATCTCATCCTATAATGTCCGCGCGCACACAACAAAGATGCCTGTAACCGCCATCTCACAGGCAAGTTGTGACCAACGGAAAGGACGGTGCGGCCGGGTAGGACCTGGTATTTGCATCCGGCTCTTTGCTGAGGATAATTATCTCACCCGGCCGGAGTTTACCCAGCCTGAAATACTGCGCTCAAACCTTGCAGAGGTAATCTTGCGCATGATCTCGCTCAATCTCGGTAATCCTGCAAAATTTCCATTTGTGGACCCGCCTTCCTCGCGGGCAATCAAAGACGGCTTTACCCTCTTGCAGGAACTCGGAGCATTGGATCAGAAAAGACGACTCACTGCCAAAGGAAAACTTATGGCACGCCTGCCTCTCGATCCAAGAATCTCCAGAATGATAATTGAAGCACGAGACAATAATGCTCTCAAGGAAATATCGGTTATTGCCGCAGCGCTAAGTATCCAGAATCCGCGAGTCCGTCCGGCGGAAAAAGAAGAAGAGGCAGATATCAGCCATGCCCGATATGCTGGTGAAGGTTCGGATTTTCTCTCATTGCTTAATCTCTGGAACGCATATCAGATCTTTATTCATAAACGATACAGCCAGTCAAAAGTGAGAAAATTCTGCAAACAGAATTTTGTTTCATACCAACGCATGCGGGAATGGGGAGATATCCACAAACAAATATGCTCGGTCCTTGAGGAGGAAAAAGGCTTCACATATAATACCAGAGCGGCAAAATATGATGCTGTGCACACCTCTATCTTAAGTGGCAGCCTCAGGCATATTGCGCAGAAAAAAGAAAAAAATATGTTTAGGGGTGCGCGGGATAAGGAAATCATGATCTTTCCCGGATCTGACCAGTTCGGCAAGGCGGGCCAGTGGATAATGGCTGCCGAGTTTGTTGAAACAACAAAACTTTATGCCAGGACTGTGGCGAATATTAAGCCGGAGTGGATTGAACCCCTTGCCGGCGATCTCTGCAGGTCCACCTTTTCTTCACCCCATTGGGAAAAAAGAAACGGCCGGGTAATAGCCTTTGAGAAGGTCACCCTTTTCGGCCTGGTTATTGTGCCGCAGCGCAAAGTGCACTATGCCGGAATCAATCCTCATGAAGCCCGGGAAATATTTATCCAAACAGCCCTGGTGGAAGGTGAATTACAGAGGCATTATGGTTTTCTTGACCACAACCGGCAGCTCATTAACCGCTTACAGGACATGGAGGATCGCATTCGGGACCGTAGCATCCTGGTGGATGAGTACGCCCTCTTCCAGTTCTATGAACATCGACTTCCCGAGCATGTTCTTGACAGGCAAAGCCTGCATAGATTTCTCAAAATAAGCGGTCCAGACAAAATCCTTTTCATGACCGAGGATGATATTGTACATAAAACACCGGAGCAGGAGCGACTCAGAGACTTCCCAAAGAAGCTTAGAGTAGGAGAATTTTCACTACAACTCAGTTACAGATTTGATCCTGGTGCTGAAGACGACGGGGTCAGCGTCCATATTCCCCTGGATCTCCTCGGTCATGTATCACCCGAATATTTTGACTGGCTCGTGCCCGGTCTTCTCCCTGAAAAAATCACCTTTCTCTTGAAAGGATTACCCAAAAACATCCGCAAACACCTTATTCCCATCCCGCAAACCGTCAAAACTCTGCTCGCCGATATAAGCCCATACCAGGGCAACCTGTTAAGCGTTTTGGAGGATTGCATATACCAACGTTTTCGGATCCATATAGGTCGATACTCCTGGCCGATCGCTGCAATGTCTGATTTATATAGAATGCGATTGTGTCTTGTCGACTCCCGCGGGAATATTTTGAAAATAAGTAGAAATTTTGCCGACCTTATCGGGATTTCAGCGCCTCCACCCAAAAACGAAATAGTACTGGAACTCAAGAAGCAATGGGAAAAAAGCACAATCACATTTCCCGATCTAGAGGGACTTCCGCAGCGCATACCTCTCAAAACAGCGCACAACACCTTGAGCGGATTTGCCTTTCCTGCCCTGGTCGTTGAAAAAAACGGCGCGGTGGCGCTCAGACTGCTGACCGATGAGGAAGAAAGCAGAAAAAAAACCATCAAGGGGCTTGTTGCCCTCTACCTCAGCAAGTTTCAGAAGATAAAATCCCTGAAAAAGGACTTTTCTGTTGCCCGGTCACAATGGCCACTCTACGAAGGA
>CALZHT010000034.1 GCA_945787445.1 uncultured Desulfobulbaceae bacterium | reverse complement strand
GGTGACAATGAATTTGCGGAAGGCAAATCATATAATTTGAATAATAAAACCTTTTTTCACCCACAATTCGGCATAGAGCTGAGTTACACAAAGTTCGACGCGGATAATGACATTAGCGATGACTCGGATACTTATCTGGTCGGCATTATTGGCCGCTTTTAATAATTGTATTTGGTATGAGTTTCAAAGGATCAATAAGCTTTATATCTTTTTGATAAGAAATGGTCTCCCAGCTCAAGTCTTCCTCTGAAACACCAGGAGCAAACCATGCTGCTGAAAGATGCAGATGGGGCGGCGAAGAGGATTTTCTTTGCAGTGTATCGGCAATCCTGCCGATGACATCACCCTCATTAACATATACGCCTGGCTCGAGTTCCGCTTCAGTGACTATATGGGCATAAATAGTTACTAGCCTGTATCCATGCTCGTAAATGTCGTGCTCTATAAAAACGGATTTACCTAAATAGTCCTCGACAATCCTGATGACCTTGCCGACAAAGGCTGTCGGCACTTTAGATCCTGCAGGGAGTGAATTTTCTCTGCCAGCTTGATCAAGGAAGCAACAAATATCAATCCCTTCGTGGGGAGAGCGGCGCTTGCGTCTTTCAGCCCACCACTCATGTCGGGAGCCAAAGAGCATGCAAGGATCAAAGGAGAATGCTGAGAATAAAGCGTTGTCGAGCCTGTTATGCTTGACAAATGCTTCAGCAAAGCAACTTTGCTGGTCGATTCCAGTTGTCCTCATGAAGCCAAGGCATCAATAATCGCTTTTAAAAACGCTGGCAGATCATCAGGTTTTCTGCTGGTAATCAGTTTACCGTCCACCACTACTTCCTGATCCACATAATTCGCCCCGGCATGAATAACATCGTCCTTAATGGCGAAAAACGAGGTCACAGTCCTGCCGGAAAGAATTTTAGCCGAAGCCAGCATCCAGCCGGCATGGCAAATGGCTGCCACAACTTTATTTTCCAGCACCATGTCCCTGACCAACTGAACCATGGCAGGATTACGGCGCATACGGTCAGGCGCATAACCCCCCGGTATGATGAGTGCGTCATAATCTGCAGCCGCAAGCTGGCCCACTCCTTTATCGCTGATGGCCTTTATTCCTGCCGCCCCTGTATATACTTTACCTCCATCAGGGCCGACAACAACAACCTCCGATCCTGCTTCTTGCAAGCGATAATACGGATACCAAAACTCCCTGTCATTATAAGTATCCTCAACCAGAATAATTGTCTTTTTCCCTTTAAGTCCCATATATACCTCCTATTTTCCCATTGTGAAATTCTCTGTATTACAGTATCCCTATTGGCTTAGAAAAAAAAAGCACAAATTATGGTCCGGCAAAAATCTCTGTTCGGTTTGCATTCCTTCGAAAACCTATGCCAATGATTAAAAAAGGGGAACAGTAATGTCTTTTAGAAAAGCTGCTTTCTGGCTTGGTCTTTTTGCACTGGTCATGGGCATTATCACATATGACAAGGAAATAGCGACCTCGCCGGTACCGATAGTCACTGGTCTGTTGGTTATTATCCTCGCTGTAACCGGCTTGCTTCCTGAATTTACCAAGTGTGTATCCTGCGGCAAAAAAATCTTAAAAAAATGGGAGACTTGCCGCTTCTGCGGTGCGAATCAAGGAAAGCATGGCAAAGAAAGCTAATACCAAATCGCATTCAAATTCTAACTTTGTTGGCTGCGTCGTTGGCTTCCTCAGCGTATTTCATATACGCCTCCGGAGCCTCCTCCTTGCCGCCTTGTTACCTCTTTGAATGCGACTTGGTATAAGATACGGAGCCGGACATAGTCTCCCCTGCCTTCTTGGTTATTACGATTTTATGAAAGGAATCCATTGCCAATCATGCGGCTTGGGTATAATGCCGGGCTCTTCATTTTATATCTGCCGCACGGAGATTAAATCAGGCTTTGACGGATATCTCCCTGAACCTGAAGAAAGTGGTGACCGGATGATTGAATCCGCTGTGCAAAAACTGGCCAACCAATCCGCAGAGAACCTGATGGACGACGTTTATCAGGAAATCAAAATGGTCCTCTGCCCATCTTGCCGCTTGGAATTGAGGGATCGGATCCTCAGTATGGTGCAAAAAAAATAAGGAATCTCCAGTGAATTCGCTTTTGTTAATGATTGGGACAATAATCCTCTATATTCTGGCCTACCGCACCTATGGCCGCTTCGTGGGAAGGAAAATTTTCAAGTTGTCCACCAGCAACACCATGCCCTCCCATAAATTCGCAGATGGAATTGACTTTGTGCCATCTAAAAAACACATTGTCCTGGGCCACCATTTCACGACAATTGCCGGCCTGGGTCCCATTATCGGTCCCGCAATCGGTATAATCTGGGGCTGGCTGCCGGCATTCTGCTGGGTGGTATTCGGATCAATCTTCCTGGGAGCGGTGCATGATTTTTCCGCCATGGTTGTATCAGCGCGCAACCAAGGCAAAACAATCGGCGATCTTACCGGCGACCTGATCAACCCAACCACCAGACTGGCATTTCAGGTAATCATCCAGTTTCTTCTCTGGATAGTGGTCTCAATCTTTGCCATGATCATGGGAGTACTTTTTCAAATGTACCCCCAGGCAGTCATACCGGTTTTCAGTGAAATACCAATCGCCATCTGGCTCGGCAAACAGATCCGCAAAGGCAGGAACGATCTCCTTTATTCCATAATGGCTGTACTATTACTGTTCGCCTTTGTCATTGTGGGACAATACTACCCTGTTACCGTACCCCCACTCCTGGGATCTTCCGTCACTACCTGGTCCCTGATCCTTTTCACCTATGTATTTATCGCTTCTGTACTCCCTGTTGATCTGCTGCTTCAGCCAAGGGATTATATAAATTCCCATCAGCTCCTGGTTATAATAGGTTTATTGCTGCTGGGAATTATTGTTGCCCATCCCGTGATTTCAGCCCCTGCTATCAACCCGGCAGCCTATAGAGCGGGAAGCGATATTCCCCCTGTTTTTCCTATTCTCTTCATCACTATTGCCTGTGGGGCTATTTCAGGCTTTCATTCTCTGGCCTCTTCCGGCACCTCTATCAAACAGATAAAAGATGAAGAGGATATGCTCACCATCGGCTTTGGCGGCATGCTGCTTGAGGGCGTTTTAGCTGCCATTGTGCTTGTCACCATTGCCGGCGGCCTGGGGATGGGCATGATGAAAAACGGCATCCTGTATACAGGAAGCGATGTCTTTACCATGCACTACGCCTCCTGGAGTTCTGCCAAGGGCTTGGGCGCCAAGATTGAGGCATTTGTTGTGGGTGCGGCAAACATGATGTCTAGTTTCGGCCTGCCGCAGGGTATCGGAAAGACATTGCTTGCCGTGTTTATTGTATCTTTTGCCGGCACAACCCTTGATTCCGCCACCCGCATTCAACGCTTGACCTTACAGGAACTGTGTAAAAACAAACACGGCAGAGTGGCCCGGCCAATAAGAAACAGATATTTTGCTACCTTTATTGTTATCTTTTTTGCCGCCCTTCTCGCATTTCTTGAACCGGGTGCAAAAGGGGCGCTTATTCTCTGGCCCCTTTTTGGCTCACTCAACCAGCTGTTGGCTGCTTTAGGGCTTACTGTGGCAACAGTATATCTTGCCAAAAAGGGGAAAAAAATCGCCGTTACCTTTATTCCCATGGTTTTCATGCTGGGTATTACTGTGTGGGCCATGGTGATTAACCTGAAAAAATTTCTCGCTTCAGGAGAAACTCTTTTGGCAGGATTGTCTCTGATCATCTTTGTTTTGGCGGGCTGGTTGCTTTTGGGCGCATCTCTTTCCATAGTAAAAAATATGAAACACAATAAAAGAACAGAAGAGCTGGCATCAGAGGTTGTTCAGTAGCACCCTTCCTCCAATGAAGTTAACGACATCCCATAAAAGGGGTGGCATAAAATGACCCTAAAAGGATTAATCAATATCACCAGTCAAGCTTTTTCCATTGCCTTTTCACGCAGCCGAGCAGCACAGAATTGGCCGGATTAAGCGCGAGGACTGTCTGAGCACCCCGCAAGGGGGTATAAACTTCGGGCAGTCACGCAACGCGGGACCAAGTGAACGGTTGCCCTTTCTTTTTGGTTCTTTTTCTTTCGGGCAAGCAAAGAAAAAGAACAGATTGACATAAATTGCAGCATGCTCAATATGAGCAGAAGAGTAAGTTATTTTGCAAATCTCCCTGTGTAACGCATAGCATAGCTTGGACCATCAGCATAGTTCGAGGTTTAATGGTTTAATGAATCCATTGCTGAACCTTCGGCTTGCCTTCTTCCGTCCCGCTCAATCCTCAAAAGTGACCAATTTTGTCACCACGTCACCTTCACTGACATTTTTTGTCAACATCTCAATGCCTTATCCCTGTTTTCTCCCCATTACATCGCAACTCCTATAAAAATGTTTTTTACTATGTCGCAAAATAATAATCTGTATTTATTTGATATTTTTATAAAAATAAAAAAATACTTCTTCTATGCCACAATATGGCACGTTGAGGAACATATATTGCATTAAAGATGTATCAAAAGGAACACCATGACCTGGGGGAAGGCAGAAAGAATCGTACCAGGAGGGCACCCATGGATAGTATTGACAATATTCATCTCCTTGCAGAACTAGAAAATGAGTTCTGTGAACTTAACCATGGGCCTGGTACTGACCGAAAAAACTATCCTGCTTCTGATTACCTTGTAGCCCCTTTTGGGTATTCTGAAGATGAAATACACGAAGTGATTACCAGGGAGCTTGTAATTCCAGTTTGTTTTGAGTGCACTATGGCTCTTATGGAAGAAGAATGGACTCTGATATTTTGTTTTGCTTGCTCAAGCAACCATTGGATTAACAGAGAACTTGCCAAGAACATGTATCACCACCAAATCCTCTGGTTAAACGGGTGCCCTGAATGCACCCATGAGTTCGGCGGTTTATATTTTACTGACCTGCCTGTTTTAACAGGTTACCCACATTTCCTTACCCAGCACGTCAGTTTAACGGCCCCCTGACAAAACGTTAAACTGATTAGGCATCTCCCCTCCCACCCTCGGCCGGTTCTGCGAAATCAGAACCGGCCTTTCTTTTTCTGCCACTGGCAATAACAAAATTAAAAAATTGGAGTAGATGGAATCTGACACTTTTTGTCACCAATGCTATGGTACCGAAACTACAGAAAGAATTGCTTCACTTTCTATGTAGGGATGCTAAAAACTCAAGCACCAAAATTACTGCACTCTTTTTCTCGCTTGATTTTCAGGAAAAATACCGTACATTTGCGAAGACAACTCGCACCTCTCTTGAATTCATAAAGTCCAGGAACCAACTTTGACAATTGAAGCTCCCCGCGGCCCCGCTGAAAAGGGATTTCCGCTTCACCACAACAAGCCATGGGGGAGTTCCGTACGTAAGGAACTTTTTATTATTTTACTCGCGCTCCCTGAGCGTGCTCACCCTCTCATGGTATTGTAAGCCAATGAACAGTAATAGATACACAATACAAATACTTATCCTCCTTGCCGGCGTCATCTTTTTAATGCAAGGATGTGTGCCGGCAAAAAAAGTTAGCCATCCCTCTGCCCTACCGCCTCTTACAAAGCATCCAAATTGCATAGTTGGTGATTGTCAGAATGGGTACGGCGCTCATCTCTCTCCAGATGGGAGTAAATACGAGGGCAGCTGGGACAACGGTCTGTTTAACGGTAAAGGGACCATGTCTTTACCTGATGGATCAATGTATTTCGGACAATGGAAAAAAGGCAAAAAACACGGCCACGGCACATTGATTCTCCCGGATGGCAGCAAATATGTCGGTGCAATGCTGAATGACAGACTCACTGGCAAGGGTATACTCTATTCCCCTGATGGCTCAGAGTATGATGGTACATTCAAAGATGGCATGTTTCATGGTAGCGGCACGCTTGCTTGCAATAACGGTGCGGAATATGAAGGGGAATGGCATGGTAGTGAATTTCACGGCCAGGGCACCTACACTTTTCCCGATGGTACACAATATACAGGCCAATGGCAGAAGGGCAAATGTAACGGCCAGGGCACAAAATTCTGGCCAACCGGGAAAAAATACAGCGGCGCATGGAAAGACAATCAGCTTGAAGGTTTCGGGATTTTTATCTTTCCGGACGGATATCAATATAAGGGTGAATGGCAGGCTGGTCTCCCTGACGGAAGAGGGATTAAGACATTTCCAAATGGCCAGAGATATTCCGCTGTCTGGGATAGGGATAGATTTGTTGAAGAAACAGGGGATGCAAGCTCCGATCACTTTAAATACGGCAATGACATAGTCCAGATTGTTTTTGCCCTCATGGACAAAAACAATCACACTTATAATAGTGGTCATCCACCGGAAAACTGTGTGGCGAACAATAAGAAAAAATCCCATTCCTATCAAATCCAGAAAACTGCAAGTGCGCAACTTGAGAAACCATGAAAATAAGAAAACCGCTAATTATACCTTTAATAAACCAGTTATCTGTTTCACTCGTCTTTTTTGCTGTCTTAATCTTCGGTTTTTTCACAACCAACACATGGGCCGATCAAAAGACCGATTTCTCATCCTGGCTTCAGACCCTTAAAGAAGAGGCAATGGCAAAAGGGATCTCCCAAAAAACTCTGGGAAAAGCCCTTTCAGGCCTCAAACCCTTACCTAAGGTAATAGAAAAAGACAGGAGCCAACCGGAATTCAAACTCACTTTTGACCAGTATCTAAAACGTCTTGTCTCAACAAAACGCATTGAAAAGGGCAAAAAAAACATCACGGCAAAAAGGAAACTGCTCACCAATATTTCCAGACAGTACGGAGTCCCCCCCCACATCCTTGTTGCTCTCTGGGGTGTTGAATCCGACTTCGGCCGCCTTACCGGTGATTTACCGGTCATCGCCTCGCTTGCCACCCTCGCTTTTGACAACCGGCGCAGCGCCTACTTCCGAATGGAACTTTTTGAAGCTCTGCATATTTTGGATCAAGGATTTATCCCATTTGAAAATTTGAATGGTTCCTGGGCCGGCGCCATGGGCCAGCTCCAATTCATGCCCTCTACCTTCCGCGCCTATGGTATTGATTATGACGGAGATGGAAAAATAAAAATATGGCAAGATGGCGGAGATCTCTTTGCATCGGCTGCCCATTATCTTGCTAAATCAGGTTGGAAGGCCGGGTTAAGATGGGGACGAGAGATATCATTACCCCGTGATTTTGATCCCATGCTGATAAACGTAAAAACCAAAAAAAAACTTAATGTATGGAAGGAATTGGGTGTGAGCAAGAAAGATAAAACCGATCTCCCTGACTCGAAAATAATGGCGTCAATTATTCAGCCGGACGGTCCTGGGGGACGAGCCTTTGTTGTTTATAAAAACTTCCATGCCCTCCTTGCCTGGAACCGCTCAAACAGTTATGCCCTTTCAGTCGGCATCCTGGCCGACAATATCCTGAATCCGTGACCACAGGAGGATGTTACGTGTCTTAACCTTTAAAAGGTACGATATTATATATTAGTAAATTGTGGTTGTGTTAACTTCACCTTGTTGTCACGAGTCCGGAAATATATCAGATTTGTAATCCAGTAAAAAACATGAGGAGACCGGTCAATGCACATATTTTGGGGACCTGCCTGCACATTTATTACCGTTCTGGCCATATCACTCCTAACCGGCTGCGCGGCGGTCCCTTACGAATTTGGGCAAGACCTTGAAACCCCACTTACCCTTGAACTCCAATCCAACGAATCCCAGGTCGAACGAGGCAGACCCATCGGCTTTATCGACGGTCTTGGACATTATTTCCTTTCACTTCCCAGCAAGCTCCTTCTTTTAAGCTGGCGGGTTGATAATCACAACATCTCGACTGGAACCGAAGAGGCCCTCAAACAGTATCTCGATGAAAACGACCTGCATAATGTCAAAGTGAGACTCAATCAGTATTCACCAGGAAGTGAATGGCGCCGGTTGTTCCGCAACCGTGAAATGCCGGGTTTCTTCCGCTATACATTGGGAATTTTTGCCAATTCCTTTTATACAATATTCCCTGGCCGCGCCTTTGGTGGTGACAACTACAATCCCTATACCAATACCATTAACCTCTATTCAGACAGCAAAGCAATTGCCCTGCATGAAGGTGCCCATGCCAAGGACTATGCCCTTAAGTCCAGAGGTTTTAAAGGATGGTATGCATTCCTGCGTCTCCTGCCTCTTACCCCTCTATACCAGGAGGCAGTGGCAAGTGGAGACGCTATTGGCTTTTTTAAAGAGGAAAAACAAACTGAAAGAGAAAAGGATGGCTATAAAATTCTTTACCCGGCCTACATGACCTATATAAGTGGTGAGGGACTACGATGGATTCCCCTTGAACCATGGATATCCTATGGAATCACTCTTGGTTTTACAGTGCCCGGCCATATCACCGGCCGCATAAAAGCAGGGTTGGTTGAGGAAGACAAGCAAGCGCCTCCTGCTTCTGCACCTATCCATTACTCCTATGTGATTCATGATCCAAATTTCCTGTTGCCCAAAGATGATGTTCCATTATTTGACTGATGAGAGAAGATCATTTCATAAGAATTGACGAATTCATCAAAATTACTATTTTATAATGGTGTTGGACTGCATACTATTGATTCTAAATGAAGTACATGGTTGAAAAGCAACCATAAATGAGTCTATCATGATAGACCACTATTCCTTCGGACGTATAAGCATAAACGGCAACCAGTTTACCTCGGACGTTATTATTTTTCCTGACGGCAGGGTGCAAGGCACCTGGTGGCGCCGCGAAGGACACAGTCTGTCAAGCTTTGATATTCAGGAACTCATTGCATCGGGGCCGGAGATCATCATCGCCGGGACCGGGGCGAGCGGGCTCATGAGGCCGCAAAAAGAACTTATTGATCTTCTTGTTCAGGAGGGAATCCGGTTTGTCGCCCAACCGAGCCAAAAAGCCTCAGAAATCTATAACGAACTAAAACAAAGCAATAAGGTCGGCGCCTGCTTTCATCTGACCTGCTAAGGTTTACAATAACCTTAATTGAGCGTTTCAAATTTTATAAAGGAAGCTATGACGGATTTTAAAGATCAGTGGAATGTGGCAATGGCCATGGAGGTTCTGAAAAACCCAACGGTTGACAGTAAATTGTGGTCAGAAGCAGTAAAATGGCTTCTTCTTTATGGCCCTCCGGAAACCAAGGAACTGATTCTGCAGGCCTCGGGCATGGCAACGGACCAGTATTTTCCGGAACTTAAGCCACATGGATTTACAGAAGACGGCGACCCCTGTTTCGATATCAGAGCCCTGGCTGATGCTCTCGGGATCACGGAAGAAGAAGCACTTGAAAAATTAAAGGAATTAGAAGAACAACAGAGAGTACGGTTTGTGATTGGACCTGACGAAACCAATAAAATCCAGTAATCATTTCTCAAAAAAACCAGGATTTCAAGCGGTCCAACATATCATATGTATATACTTTGTGCCCCTGTACCTTTGTCTCTTTTTGTCCAGGAATTAGCGAAATAGAAGGCAAAGCCAAAATCCCCTATCCTGGCCCCTGAGGATAAGTCTTCAAAATTAAATGGATCAACTGCTTAACAAAAACATGGCAATTAGGGCAAACAGCATACCTGATGCCTGTTTCAAGGTTATAGGCTCTCGGAGGAAAAGTGCGGCCATAAAAATTGTGACTAAGGGATACAAGGCAGTCAAACTCACAACCACCGAGATTCTTCCCTTGCTTGCCGCAAAGAAGTAAAATAGGGTGCCGAGCATTCCGCAGATACCGGTAAGGGTACCAAAGAGTACTCCTTTTGGATGAAAATCAGGTTGAAATCCTACCAGGAAAAGGGCTAAAACACCTACCAGCATGGCACCGGCAACTTCATATACCAGAGCGCTTTGCGGTGTAATATAAGTAACGGCGATTTTAGGAAAAAACCCCCACAACCCATAAATGAGTAAAGATAAAAATGCAGTGACAAGCCAGTTATCCATAAAACCTCCCTTCTTTTAAATACGTTATGTATCCAGAACAATGTCGCTGCCACACAATGTCAAGCGCAAATACGTATTGGCTGCTTATTGAAAAATAAATTCTATGAGTATCTTATGGAAAAGAAGAAACTATTTGTTAACAGATACCGAGAACAGTTGGTCGTTTCAAAAACCGATCGCATGTACCATTTTCTCCTTGCCGGCAAATCCGTCAGAGGAGCGATCGTACGAGCGCCAAGGATGATCCTTGAGATGCAGGCCAATCATGAATTGGGCATCCTGGAGACTCTCGTTCTTGGTCATGGATATCTGGCAGCCGGTTTATTGTCCGCTTTGCTTAAAGGAAGAGACCGAATCAGCATGCAAATAGAATGTTCAGGGCCGATCAAGGGGTTGGTTGTTGAAGCAAACGCCTTTGGGGAAGTGCGGGGCTATCTGAGAAAAGTCCCGATCCCTATTGATGAGCCACTAGAATCCTTTAATATTTCCCGTTTCTTCGGGGCCGGTTTTCTAACTGTCACCAAACACCTGGAAAGCGCTAAAAAACCTTTTTTCGGCAAAACTCTTCTCGAATATGGCAGCATTGCCAAAGATCTGGCCAATTATTTCCTCACTTCAGAACAAATTCCCACCGCCTTCAATCTCTCTATCCAGTTTGACGACCGCGGTGAGGTGATCGGGGCAGGAGGCCTCTACTTGCAGGCAATGCCGGGGGCCGACCAGAACCTGATGGCTGACCTTGAAAGGCGCGTGTTTCATCTTCCTTCGCTAGGGACATATTTCGCCGGCAATGGAGACCCGAAACAATTGATTGTAGAGGAATTTCAATCTCTCAGTCCGGAGTTCCTGGGGGAACACCCCATTGAATTTATGTGCCACTGCCAGAGGGACCGTCTCCTCAATACCCTTTTACTTCTCCCCGATAATGACCGGAAAGATATTAAAGAGAATGGCCCATTTCCTCTTGAAATCCGTTGTCACAACTGCAACACTCTTTACTCGTTTACAAAGGAAGATATAGAGCAAATTATATAGCAACAGAGATTATTTAAAGAATCACTGCTCCTCAGGTTTCATTTTTCGAATAATGATATCGCAGTTGGTCTTGTCATACTGGATGACCACGTTTTCATCCACAGCAGATGTCAGGCGCACGGCCTGACCAATCCGAATGGTAACACCAGGGTAAACTTTACCAAACGCGTAAATACTTTCATTAACTTTCTGATCCAATTCTTCCTTGATCTTCTCATCATATTCGTTGAGCTTGTTCACCCTTTCCATAAGTTTTGGCATGACTTCTTTATATTTATTAAGCTTCTCGTTCATCCCCTCTGGAAAGTCTTTGCCGTGTTCTTTCTTCATCTTCTCTAAACCGGAAGAATTCCTGATAAGCTCATTAAGTCTTCCGGACCAGAGCGATATCTCTTCCTCAAGTTTGTTTTTCTTGGCAATCAATTCAGGATTAACTCCGACGCTAATGTCTGTCGCTACCTCAGCATCGGAACCCAATTCCTTCACATAGACGGATCCCCCCACAATAAATTCCCCCCCGATCAGAGTTCCCTTTTCTCGGGCAATCAGATCTTTCTCAACCTTTACCTGGGATTGCATGATATAGTCTTGCACACTCAAATCGCCTAGGCATTCAAGCCTGCAGCGGTTCTCGACAAAATCAACCGAAATATTGCCCATTGCTTTAACAACGGCATCAGGCCCAACAACCCCACCTTTGATAGCCAGATTGCCGCCGGCAACTATTGCAGCACTGTTCACTCCCTTCATGATCTCTATATCGCCCTTACACTTGATGCTGAATCCGGGCAATACTTCACCGTTTACGGTGAGTTGTTTGCCGCCAAAAGCTATATTTCCCACACTCATATCCACATCGCTGGACACCACGTGTTCAGGGTGGACAGTGGGTTTGCCCGCCTCCATTATAAACTTGCCGTCAAGCTTGGAGGTGATCCGTATACCATCATCGGATATTGCTACTCCGGAGCCACCCTTTAATTTCCTGTCTTTACCAGGCTTTGGTTTGATATCTTCGCCAAAAATGTTTTTACCCGGCGTTCCATCCGTTGGAGGTATTTTTTCGAGGAGAAGCATTCCTTCAGTTACATTAACGATATTGCGCAACTCACGGAAATTCACATTGCCATCAGCATTCTCCTGGATTTCCGGTTTGCCTGCATCAACAGGCATCACGTGAAGTTTCACCTTGGCATCATCCCCGTCTATCGGAGGTTTTCCCTTTGCAATCTGGAAGGTACCATCCTGTTTGGGGATGGGTTTTGGTAAAAGACCGAATTCGATACCGTGGGTTTTGAGCTCATCAAGCAGCTGATCAAGATCAACGGCCTTCATGCCGAGTTCATCCTGTGGGATCAATACCGCTTCAAGTTTGTCCTTTGATACTTTTAGAACAAATCTATCCCCAAAGATCTTTACTCCGCCCTTTATCAGTTGCTCAATTGTCATGCATCATCCAATTCAAATTTTCAGGCCCTGCGTCTTCCATTTCCACAACCTTTTAGAGCTCAACTTCAAGGGCCTTGATGTTATCATGCTTACCTAACACAACAAGGGTGTCACCTTCTCTAATTTCCGTATGCGGTGAAGGATTAAAAAGCATTTCCCCAAGCTGGGATTTGATTGCCACCACGATGACATCAAATCTCTGTCTCAAATCAGATCCCATTAATGTTTTGTTTACAAAACTTGCCCGTGCTGAAACAGAAAGTTCCTCCAACCGCAGGCCGAGTTCCCCTTGAACGGTCAGGTCGACAAAATCCACAACCGTGGGTCTGACAACCAATTGCGCCATGCGGATGGCGCCAATAAAATATGGAGAAACTACCTTATTGGCGCCGGCCCGCAACAGCTTGGTCTCTGTTCCCTCAACCCCACTGGATCGGGCCATGATGAAAAGATCCGGATTCAATCCCCTTGCCGACAACACAATATACACATTATCCGCATCCGAGGACACAACAGCGATGAGACCCTTGGCCTGTTTAATTCCGGCCTGCAGTAATACCTCATCGTCTGAAGCCTCTCCCTCCAAAACAAAGTAGCCTTTATTATCGATTCTCTTAACTTCCTGGCGATCTCTCTCGACCACCACAAATGTCCGATTGTTTTCCTTGAGGCTTTTGCAAATCTCTTTACCGATTCTGCCATAACCGCAAACAATGTAATGGTCTTTAAGCTTGGCCACCTTTTTCTCCATAGTAATCCTCCCTAAAATCCTCTGCAATCCGCCCTCCACCACGGTTTCGGTAATTTTGCTAACAAGGTACAAGACAAAGCCGACACCGAGGAAAATAATGACCATGGTAAAAAGCTTACCAGCAGGACTAAGATGTACAACCTCGCTATATCCAACAGTGGTGATGGTAATCATGGTCATGTAGAGGCCATCGAGAAACGAGGAATCCTCTATCCACATATAACCAAAAGTGCCTATCATGAGTATGGCGATAAGCAGTCCCAAACTGAAGAGTATCTTCTTCATCAATTCAATACCTTGACACACTCGCAAAAAGGCGGGAAAGGCAATAACATGACAAAAAGCACATGCTGAACTTATCGCCTTTTCATTGCAAGGACTGATATCGGTTAACGCGTCCGCGCAGCAGACAAATCGTATTTTTTACGATTTCATCAATACCTTAAAAAAATCCAGTGAAGTGTCTTTCTCATGTAATCCAGAATATATTTTATAGCAATTTCAAAATATTATTAAGCATTTATCGTAACGAACCCGAGAAAACCAGAGCTGATACCCCAAATACTTGATCACCCAAAAGAAAAGCACAACATTTCTCTCATCATATCTTGCTGTTAGACGTTATTCACTCAAATAGTACCAATGTAAAGATTTTTGTGCAATTGCCGATAAGTATAGGTAGAACTTTTTAGCAAAGAGGGAGAAAATCATGACCCCCAAAGAAGCTGTCAAAATCCTTATAAACAGTCCCATCTATTTCAAACTTGACCTGCGATCACGCATAGCGCTCATCCGTGAATTCTGCCGACTGTATGCAACTCCCTAATGGGTAATTCAATTCCCACCACGGCTGCATCTTTTTCATCTCCTAGTTTGAGCGATTTTCGAGTTGGCTGAAGATGCACGAAAGAGGACATTTCGCTATAGTAGGCTATGCGGGATGTTCTCTGACAAAGCAGATTCAGTGAAATCGAAAATCCCGGAGGGTTTCAAATTTTGAAAACGCAAATCATTATAAGTACCTTATAAACAACAAAATAAATTCCTTTTCAAAATTTGAAACGCTCAATTTAGGTATCTATTTCTTGATCTTACCCAACTGGTCCCCTTGCATTTATTGTACATATTGCGTAGAGTGTTTTTCGTTCGCATTGCAAGTATTTTGATCATTTTCTTGAAAATATGCGGGAGGAAGCTATCAATGACATTTTCATTAAACTGGAAAATGATGCCGTGCTTATTATTAGTAGTCCTTTTAGTCCTCACATTTTCCGAAGCCCCGGCCTTTGCTGAAAGAAGATATGTTTCCGATCTTCTGATTATCGTTCTTAGAGACAATCCGAGTCAAAATTACAATACCGTCAAAACTCTTAAAACAGATACACCGTTGGAGATACTCGAAGAAACAGATGAGTTCTTTCGTGTCAAAACTCTGGATGGTGAGGAAGGCTGGGTGCGTAAACAGTACTTGACCGCTGAAACTCCAAAAAAAATAATTATATCCCGTTTACAGCAACAAAACGAAAAGCTGACATTGTCTCTTAACCAGGTCAAGGAAGAGCTTGCTGCAGCCACAAATAAACTTGAAATCGAGAAAACACGTTATGCAACGGAAATTCACAATTTTCAATCGAGTGGCCAGCAAAACCAGGGAGAAATTAGCCGCCTGACCAAGGAACTCACGGACTTACAAATCAAGCATAAAACCTTCCTGGAAAACGCCAAGGACTCGGTGGAGTTGTTAAAGACAAAAGATACGTTGTCAAAAGAAAATCAGGAACTTACTAGTGAAGCTGTTGCACTTCGGCAGGAAAACACCCAGTTGAAACGGAAAGTGGCGATCCATTGGTTTCTGGCCGGCGGTGGTGTTCTGCTCTTGGGTTTTATTGTTGGAAAGATCGGATCAAGAAAGAAGAGATATTACTGAGGCACTTTCAAATATATTCACCATTGACCTCAAAGCAAAAAGGGCCGAAGATTAATTCTTCGGCCCTTTTGTTATGTAATTAACCTCAATTATTGGCTTTTTATATCATTTTTAAATTACACCTCACTCCAGGGCAGGTTCCCTGAATTATAGTCATAGGTTCCATCGCCGTTGGTGTCTGCCTCAACATAATAGCTTGTGCTATCTACCGTTACCAACCTGGCTTTGGTCGCTCCGCCCGCTATCCCGGTATCCCCGGTGACCAGAAGAATACCGCTTGACGGATAGTCATCAGTATTATTAACCACAAATTCTTGTTCGGTAGAGACCGTGACAGACCCATGATCGGGATGGAAAAAAGTTCCCGAGACCGTTAAGCTCGTGTCACTTATTCCTTCCGTCATTGCCAGTGTGTACCCTTGCACTTGGTATACTTTTCCAGTGCCATCCTGAATCAACATTGACATTGACATCGAAACACTATTCGTAGTGCTGGATATATCAATAGCCATGGTGCCGCTCAGGGTGATGGATTCAGTAGATGATGTTGATGTTACGGCACTGAAGCTTAAGGTCAAGCTGGTGGCTTCCTCGGTCAGCGGATCATACTGGAGAGAGAAACTTACTGTTCCGTTTATTTCGGTATCACCCTCACAATAAGCGTTAAAACTCATGGAACCGGAAATTGTATTGTTTGCATTTCCTGAAGCAGTAAAGGTCGCGCTTCCGCCGCATGAACCAGGGATGGATTCAGTATTTGTGGTTATCACATTGCCTACTATTACGCTTGAGTCCTCCTGTATAGTTACTTGCCGCACCGCGTCTGCAATAACCTTTGAAGCCCTTTGCAATTGTTGACCTTTTGCTGCACCGCCCGCACCACTTTGGACTGAACTCGCCAAATTCAAGGAACCGCCTGTGTCTCCACCATCAAAGGATTCCTTGGCGAGGGTTTTTGCAGTTTCGCCATTATCTATTGTAGCGGGGCTTGTTGCACCAGTGTAAGAAACTCCCGATGAATCATCACCACCGCCACAACCATAACCGATAAGCATAGTGCAGGTTATTACCAGGATAAATTGGCTAACCATTCTCAATGACTTACTTTTCAAAAAATTTACGTACCGCATGATTTTATTCTCACTCCTTAGGTTAATAATGAATAGGCCCAATTTGGATAAATACATACGGGATAGTATATCAGATATTACAGGAGCTGTTCCACGGCTTTTTTCATCTTTCCCCAATCAAACTTCTTTGCCAGCCCCATGGCCGCATCTTCAGAGAGCCCTTCGTAGGAAAGGTTGAAGTACCCCGCCATCATCTGTCCTTTGGCAAGGAACACCATTACCGTTCCTTTGTTTTCCTTCTTTTCGTAAACGGTCTGCACATGATACCCATCTACCTCTGTTACGTTCATCTTGGCATCGTCGGTTTCAACATTCATGGCCTGCATCTGTCCCTGGCCCATTCCCATGGCTGACTGACCGCCGCTGCTGATCATGATATTCGCAACTAATTCCTTGTCCCCTTTTTCATAATTCCGCGTGGCGGTGATCATCTGCATGGAACCCATATCCATGGTCATTCCTTCAGCCTTATCGCCTTGCCATTCCCCAAGGTCGATAAGAAGCGCAGTAAGGGCATCGTGTTTTCCTGCCTGGGCTGCGGGAACCGCAATGATCAACATAAAAAGCACTGCCATCAACATTCTTTTTGCCGTTTGAAATTTCATCTCTATCCCCTCCTTAGTTTTATTAAGTTGATGAATTGTAAAAACTGTAAATTCATCTGTCTATCAGATTATAATCCCTTGCATAAGCCGCGAAGTCGCGTTTCACGCAAAATTGCTGTAGTTCGCAATTTTGCGTAGATTATTTATCACTATATGGTGCCCATATACTAAATATCAAGTGTCGCTCTCGCTGAATTTTACTTTACTCTACCTCCAACTTGCGATGCCCTTTTAATTGCGACCCCCATATTATAACGAGCATCTTCATAATCGGGCCGGATCCTAAGCGCTTGCTGGTAATGGGAAATCGCCCGGTTATATTTCCCTTGCACCTGCAGCACATTACCGAGATTGTTGTGAGCCCTGAAGAAGGATGGATCAAGTCGCAATGCTTCCTGTAAGTGGGTTGTCGCTTTTACAAAATTTCCTTTTCGGGCATAGATGTTGCCGAGATTGTTGTGCACCTTGGGAATCGTGGGATTTGCCTTCAGCATTATTAGGAAATGATTCATGGCTTCGTCAAGACGGCCTATCTTTTGATAAGCAACCCCAAGATTGTTATGTGCGGCAATAAAGAACGGGTCAATCTTCAGGGCCTGTTGGTTATAGGAAATCGCCTCAACAACCATTCCCTTTTCATAAAAGGCAAGCCCAAGATTTGTGTACGGTCTTGGATTAGTCCGGGCCTTCCGGATACTTTCCTGCCAAAAAGCGATAGGATTCCGCCAAAGATTATTACGCTCAATGGTCCAGTACGATAGGAGGCAAATTACCACAGCGAAACCCGACCATAGAAGGATTTCTTTTTTGACAATCCTACTGACCAACAGGACAATCAATAAGAAAAAAAACATCGAGGGCAAATAAAGGCGGTGTTCAAATAGAATTTCCAGCCCGATCACCGAAGATTCGATGACCAGATTTCCCAAAAACCAGAGGATGCAAAATGACAGCAACCGTTCTCTCTTTGCCAAATAGATTGCCAGGCCAAGGAACATCACAAGGGCACCAAAAGAGACAACTGTTGTAATGGGTGAAAATAAGGAATGGGAAAGGGCGAAATCATGTTCCAGGCTCAGTCTTGAAGGAAGCGGGAGAATAAGGAGACCCAAGTAAAAAAGAATTACCCGAAATTCGGTAAACACTCTCTCGGTCAGGGAAAATTTCCGGTGGACGTAGGTGGCAAGTAAAGTATCAAAAGGATTTTTACCAAAATATACAAATATGACCGCGACTGTAAAAAGGAGGAGGCCTATCAGGGCGGGAAGCCTTTTTTTCAACCAGTCCCAGCGTAAATCCTGAAAAAAATACCATTCATAAAGAAAGATAAAAAAAGGAAGCGTGGCCGCGATCTCTTTCGAACCAAGGGCCAAAAAGCCGGAAAATAGTGAACCGGCAAACCATGACCATATTAATTTCTTTTCGCCGGAAATGCGGCCGCGTACATAACAATACATGGAAGCAATATAAAACAACGCGGCCAGACTGTTCATGCGTTGGACAACATAGGTGATCGTCTGGGTTTGGATGGGATGAACCAGCCAGAGAAAAGCAGCAAGAAAGGCAATAATTTCCGGTCTGCTGATTTTGTGCCGCCCGGGTGCGGTCCACAGGGTGGCTTTAAAGAATAAAAAAACAAAGACACCGGCTAAAGAATGAATCAAGATGTTGAGTGCATGATATCCGGCAACGCTATCCTGATGGAAATAATGGTTCAAGGCAAAGCTTATATTTGCCACGGGCCGGGTGGATAAAAAGCTTTTGACACCTGCGCTGGCCACGGCTCCCAACGTAATACGCTGCAAGTGAATGTAAGAATTCTCTTCAATATTTGCAGCATCATCAAAATAGAACGGCACATCAAAGGTATTGGCGTAAATCAGTCCGGTCCATAAAACCAGGAGTAAGGCCAACAGCCCTATCTGTTTGTTTGATAAAAAGTTCATTATATTCCTTGAAACAATTTATGTCCTGATTATCACTATAACTCAGCTATTTTTTATTCGCGTATTAGAATCCTTTGTCATTTCGAGCACAGCGAGAAATCTCATTGCCCCAAGAAAAAATTTCTCACGTTTGTTCGAAATGACAGACAAATCAAAAATCAAGAGGTTATGCTTTGTAACGTTAAGGTAGCTGAGAAATGATGGAAATCAGAATTTATTTTGCGACACACAAAGTTGTTTATCGTAGCTACCTATTTTCAATTCCTCCATGATTATAACTTTTCCAATATCTCCGGTAAATTAAATTATATGCATGGTAATACTCTGCCATGATTGTCAATTTCCTGAATCCGTGAACGCTCGTCAGTGATTCGAATGCGCCCTCGAAGGGAACGAATTCGATTATCCTTGTGTGATATCGAAGAGTTCCCGACAGGTAAGCGAGCCTGCGAGACTCCGAAGCAGGCGGGCCGCTGACGGGCGACCCAAAGCGCGGCGTACCGACAGCAAGTGAATGCATTGGATTTGGTGTCATGACTATATTTTTCCATTATATAAAATTGTTACGTGTGGAATTTATCGCTTAGCTGTCACGGATTCAGGAATTTCATCACCTCATGACATAACTATGTTAGACAAAAACAGGCTTCATTTGCCCTGCCGGACGCATTACGACTTTTTCATATAATTTGTTGGCATTCATCCATATTTGCGATATAGTTGCCACATTTTGCGCCGTAAATTCAAACTTTCAGGATTCCAGCGCACTGCATTTTTCAGATCAAGACGATCATTTTTTAAATCGGGGCATTTCTTTTTGAACAGGAAAAGAAAAAAATTTCATGAAAAGGAGGGAGAGGTATGAACATTTTGGTTTTCGGACCCAACGGCAGCGGAAAAGGCACCCAGGGCGCCATTGTCCAGAAAAAATATACTATGCCGCATATCGAATCAGGGGCCATCTTCAGACAGAATATCGGCGGCGGCACGGAATTGGGCAAGCAGGCAAAAGAATACATCGACCGGGGCGACCTTGTCCCGGACGACATCACCATTCCCATGATTCTCAATCGCCTCAAGGAAGACGACTGTAAAAACGGCTGGTTGCTGGACGGCTTCCCGCGCAATAAGGTCCAGGGGGAGACCCTTGCCAAGGCTCTGAATGATGAAGGGATGAACCTGGACTATGTTATCGAGATCGTGCTCGACCGGGCTGTGGCCAAACTGCGTATAACCGGCCGCAGACTCTGCGTCAATGACAACAACCATCCCAACCACATCGCCTTTGATGCCATCAAACCGGTGGAAAAAGAGGGCAAATTGGTCTGCCGGGTATGCGGCGGCGATCTCAACACCCGCGCCGACGACCAGGATGACGATGCCATTGATAAACGCCATAACATTTATTATGACGACAACACCGGCACCATGGCCGCAGTAAACTTCTTTAAAACCATAGGCGGCGGGACCAAGGTTATTTCCGTGGACGGTACCCCTTCCATCCAGGAAGTAAACGATGCCATCATGCAACAGCTTGTCTAATCTGATCCACAAATGAAAAATCTCAAGGCCGGGAGTTTTTAAAAAATTCCCGGCCTTTCTTTATTCTCCTTCAGATTCTTAACGCCCGCTGTTTGACCGAGTGTAACGGAAATCCCTACTAAATATGGTGAAAATGCCACGTGCATTAATCCAGGTTTAAGGTAATAGGAAGATACAGTAACAACCTTCACTCCCTCGTATCAATGTATAATCCTGGATCCGTCCCCTTTTTCTGTGTTTTCCAATGAATTGTCCAAGAATTTCAAGGTGTAAATTTTTTATATAAACTAAGATTGCATGGAAGGCTTCGAGATATTATATTAGGGCAAGATACGTTTGGGAGCGTCACAAGACGGGATGCAACACACAACCGGGAACAGTGCGCCATGGTATCGCATACGTAATGTACACATGAGTCCAAATCGTGGACCATAAATATCACAGTCAGTCGCACCTAACACTTGATTTTTCCTACGCCCCTCGCGCCTCATAACTTGCCTGCCCTGTGCAGGTGAAATAATCCCCATAGTGTTGCCATTTCCGATTTTTAAGATTTCCCCTTGCATATTAAAGAGATATGAAAGAATAATAGAGTAGGGAAATTACACAGCAGATTCCATCAACATAACGGACAGGAGAAAAAAATGGCTCCGAATAATAATTCGCTCAATGATCATTTAGCCCTGGTGAAAGCGGGAAAACGCCGTTTTGAAAACGCCTTTGAGGGTGTTGCCCGGATGATTCTGGACAACGAGATAGAGAAGGTGGTGGTAAACAGTAAGGCCACTTATGATTTCAAGATTTTCCGGCAGGGAAAAAAACATATGATCGGCATGTATGACGAAATTAACAGTTTCGTCTCCTTTGTCAAGGATGCTGCCGAAGGCGGTTCTTCAAAGGAAATGGCCTACGTGCTTGTGGGAGAGCCGGGAAACGGCAAGACTTTCTTTGTGGAATTCCTCTGCAACAGCTATCGCAGCTTTCTCGCCAAAGAGGAAAACCGCAAATACACCTTCCGGTTCAACGGCATGGATAAGCTGGGCGGATACGGGAAAATCAAGGCCATTGAGTCCCAGACTTACGAAGATCCGATGATTCTCGCCATGAACCTCTTTGAAGATCCTGATGAGAACCGAGCGTTTCTTACCAATAAGGTCAAGTTCTCAAAAAAGAAAGTAGAACGTCTTTATGATGACTATCGGCCTCTGGGGGCATGCAGTGGCTATATGTGGAACGACATCCGGGATTTCACCGGCGGCAAAATAGACGATATGCTCAAGTTCGTTGAAATCGTGCCTGTACCGCTCACTGAAAGCCTTGGCACCATAACCGGAAAATACCCGGCCAAAGACAAGATAACCTCTTCAGCTGTCGATCTGCTGGGAGAGGAATCCATCCAGCGCCTCTTGCATATTACCGACACCAACAATCCTTACCGGTTTGATCTGCGGCGCGGCGCCCTGGCCCGTGTCGCCGGCGGCGGCATCCATTTCAGCGACGAAATATTCAAGAACAAGAAAGACCTGGTCCAGGTATATCTGGGCGTTATCCAGAACCGCAATATTGAAATCGACGGTTACAAATGGCCCATCGACACATTGATCATCGCTACCAGCAACAACTCGGAATTCAATCGTTTTCTTGCTGAAAAAGAGGAAGCGCCCATCGTAGACCGATGCCGTATCTGCTACGTTTCACACAACACCAACTATAAGCTGCAGGAAGAACTCACTTCCTATGCTGTCGGTAGCGAGACCAAGACCACTCTCAGCAAAGAAACTCTGCACACCGACCCCAATATGAATTATGCCGCCTCAGTGGCAGTGGTCCTGACTCGCCTGCCGCGCTCGGAAAAACTCACTCCTGTAGAGACCATGAAACTGGCTGCCGGCGAAGTCGCAGGTGAAAAAAGCATCAAGGCTCTGTCCGAAGTTATCGACACCCTGAGTCAGGACCCGGATATTGTCAAGCGTTTCGGTCAGAAGGGGCTGGGTCAGAGGAATCTTGGCCGCGCCATCCAGTTAATGGTGGAAAGCTCGGACACCAACGAAGGCCGATGCATGTTTGCCTATGACATTTATAAGGCGATCGAACGGGTGATTCTGGATTATGTGAGTGACGCCAATGATCGGGCCAAGTATCTCGAAGATCTCAAGACGGCCAAGGGTATGTATCGCGAACGCATCATGACCGAGATGTTCAATGCCTATATGGATGAACCGCGTGCCATCCGCAAAGACGTCATGAACTACGTGAATATGATCATCGGCATAGATGCTGAAAATCTGGGGTCCGATAAAATGTGGAAATATAAAGACCCGCAGACCGGGGAACTCAAGGCCTTTAAAATCGATGAACGGTATATCAAAAGCGTGGAAGAAAGGATAGGCCTCAAAACCAAGGAACAACGGGAGACGTTCAGGACATCCATCCGTAAAATTTACGGCCAGAAGATTTCAGTCGATCCCAACTATGACTTCATGGACAACATTGAGCTGGTGAAAGCCGTCACCGATGTCCGGCTTAAATCCGATATCGCCGGGGCCGGCAGTCTTATCGGCGCCCTTGCCAATCGTACCAATGAGGAGAACCAGAAGTTATATGACCGGATGATCGATACCATGCTCAGTAAGCTGCATTACTGCATGACCTGCGCGCAAAAAACCATTGAATACTTCTGCACTCAAGAGGACGAAATGTAGTGAACCAAAAACTGCAGATACTGTTTAAGGACATGAAAGAAGGCGGAGAACTCACTCCGGAAAGAGAGGCGCGCCTTCTTCCGGAGCTGCATGATCAGTCCACCCATGATGTGCCTGAAGACATTCCAGGCCCCCAACAGAACGAACACGAAACCTTTGCGCGTATTATCAAAACCATCTATGAACACAATGACCTGGCCGCTCTCCAGGACATGCCCCCGCCGCGGAGCACGTATAATACCAGTATCCGCTCCTTAGACGAATTGCTGGAACGGGACAAGTTACGGGAAGAAGACGGTTTCCCAAGAAGAATACGGGTCGGGCGTATGATCAAACCCGGAAGAGGTGGTAAGGACAAGGTTGTGGTCGTTCCCACCACGGTCGAGGAAAAATTCATCCATGACCACCGCATCAAACCTGCTGCCCAAGAGGAAGGGGAGCCTTCCGGCGGGACCGGTGAGGGTGAAGAGGGCGAAGTCATTGGGGAGCAGCCGGTTCGTGATCCGGATATGGAGGGACAGGAAGGTGCCGGTCAGGGACAGGACGGCAAACATGAAATGGAATCAAATGCCTATGATCTGGGCAAGATCCTGACCGAACAATTCGAACTTCCAAATTTGAAGGAAAAGGGCAAAAAGCGTTCACTCACCCGCTATACCTATGATCTCACCGACAAGCACCGGGGATTCGGCCAGGTTCTCGATAAAAAGGCGACCTTGCGGAAAATCGTTGAAACCAATATCAGCCTCGGTAATTTAGTTGATGTCGATGATATAGATCCAACCGGTTTTCTCATCTCGCCGCACGACCGTATCTTTCGCATCCTTTCCAAGGAAATGGACTACGAATCACAGGCCATGGTCTTTTTCCTGCGCGACTACTCCGGTTCCATGGGCGGCAAACCGACAGAACTTGTGGTGACCCAGCATGTGTTGATCTACAGCTGGCTGCTCTACCAGTATGCGAGACAGGTGGAGACCCGCTTCATCCTCCATGACACCGAGGCCAACGAGGTTGCGGATTTTCACACCTATTACAACTCGAAAGTGGCCGGCGGCACCCAGGTTTCCTCTGCTTACCGTTTGGTGAATGAAATCGTGGAGAAGGAGAGTCTGGCCCGGGATTATAACATCTATGTATTTCACGGGACAGACGGCGACGATTGGGACAGCGGCGGCAAGGAAGCCCTTCCTGAACTCAAAAAAATGCTGGTTTATTCGAATCGTGTCGGAATCACCATCGCTGAACGGCCATATGGTTCAGGAAATAACTCGGAAGTTGAAAAATATATTCGAAAATCACGACTGCTTGAAGAAAAAGCGGAATTCCTCCGGCTGGACGTAATGGAAGAAGATGCTGACGAACCCCGTCTGATCGATGGAATCAAAAGACTTATATCATAATGGAACTGATTGACCAACACACAAAAAAAATCATGGAAGGCTGCAAGGAGAGGGCGCTGCAAGCAGGTCTTTCTTTTCAAGATGAAACCCTCGAATACATTGTAACCAACCGGAACCTCCTGGAACTCACCCCGAAAATGATGATTCCGACCCTCTATGATTACTGGGTTCATGACGTTGAGGTCCTTAAGGAGAAAGGCAAGTACGAACTCTATCCGAGTAATCCTTACGAAACGGTAATCAACACCCGACCAGCCATCTCGTTTTATAATGACAACAACCCGGACTGGCTCAATGTAATGATCTTCTATCACGTCCTGGCCCACATAGATTTCTTCCAGAACAACCTATTCTTCCGCCGGACCTGGGACATTGATTTCACCGGTCAGGCCTTGGCGGACAAGCGATTGATTGCAAAACTTAGATCGGAACACGGCCGTTGGGTAGACTATATAATCGAATTCAGCCGCGGTATCGATAATCTTGTCGGGTACCATAACGACCTTTCACTCCTCCATCGTCATGCGCCTCAGGATGGATCGGCCCGGTTGGATTTCTTTTTTGACGTGTTCCTGCAGTCGATAAAAAAGGTCAAGATCAGCAAATACATAGATGAAGTTGAACGATATAACAACTGCGTCAAGCAATACGGCGATATGGGCGAAAAAACTTTTTTTTCAGATACGAGCAAGACGTACCCCGAATTTGAAGCCCTTTTTAAAAAACAGCAATCCATGAAATCCGACCGGAATATTGACCTCCTTCAATTCCTGCTGGAATACTCCCAGTTCCTGCACAAGGAGGAAAATCAGTGGATGCAGTCAGTGCTGCAGGTTGTCCGGAAAACGTCCCTTTTTTTTCAACCCCAGATCCGAACAAAAATCATGAATGAAGGATGGGCGAGCTACTGGCATGAAATACTTTTTCTGCAGGACGACCGGATAAAGGGTCACGAAGTGGATTTTGCCCGGGTGAACGCAGGGGTCACGGCCATGCCGCGGGTGGGGCTCAACCCATACGCCTTGGGCATGCGCCTCTTTTACAATATCGAGGAAATGGCCGAGCAGGGCAAGGTATCCATGGAATTCCAACGCCTCACGGATACTAATGAACGCAAAGTCTTTGACAGAAACACCGGCCAGGGCCAGGACTTTATTTTCAAGATTCGTGAGAACTTCTGTGATTTCATGTTCGTCAACCGCTTTGTGGACCAGGATTTTGTCAACAAGCACAAACTCTTTGTCGCTGGTAAACGACTGAACGAAGCGAAGATGGTGTGGGAATATTATGTGAAGAGCAGAAAGGCCGAAGATTACCGGCAGATGCTTCTGGAAGGTCTCTATCATCCACCGTACATTGAAGTAGATCGCCAAAGGAGCAGTGACGGCAGCCTCTATTTGGTGCATCACTTTGAAGAAAAACCGCTGGTAAAAGAATTCATCGCCAACACCATGATCGGCATTGAATATCTCTGGGGCGGAACGGTCCAGCTTGAGACCAATGAGATAGTTACAACCAAAGGCCCGCAAGGGCATCCGTTTGCCCGTGGTGGTGGACCAGCGGTTAAAAAGGAGACCGAAGAACCGGCAATACAATGGCGACGGGTGGTGTATACCTGTGAAAAACGGAAGGTTACCAAGAGAGAGATTGAGTGAAATGGATAACATCAACAGGGCAATGCATCACCTTGATGTATGCATGAGTGAGCGAGACCAGGGCAATCCCATCCCCTTTGAGGAATTCCTTGCTATCCTTGCCGAAAATCCGTTCACCTTGGCACGTAATGTTTTTCAGGTCTTCCATGACATGGTCAAGGCCTATATCGAAGAAGGTATTGATGAGTACCTGGATGATCCCGAATCTATTAATTTCGCTTACTACGACTGCAGCAGACTATTTGTTGAGGGCTCTGACCACCCTTTTTTTGCAGACCGACTTTTTGCCAACCGTTTGATCAACCTTGCTGAAGCCCTCATGCGTGGCGCTCAGCAAAATAAAATCTACATCTTTGAGGGCCCGCACGGCTGCGGGAAAAGCACATTTTTAAACAACCTCCTGCGTAAGTTTGAGCAATACGCCAATACGGCAGCGGGCTCCCGTTATGAAACAGTTTGGCGGCTGGACCGTAAAATTCTGGGGTATGTGCATGACTCGGAGGCCCATAAAGTCATTGAGAATGCCATCCGTTCAGAAGAGATTTCCGACCAGGAGCGGCATGCTTTCCTTGCTGAATCAAACCTCCCCCACCTGAGCGACGAGTACGTTGAGATCCCCTGCCCGAGCCATGACAATCCCATCTTGATGATCCCCAAGGACTGCCGCTGGTCATTTTTTGACGACCTCTTCAAGGACGAATTGATTAAAAAGGATCTTTTTACCCAAAAGGAGTATGAATGGATTCTTCGCGACACTTCCTGCACCGTTTGTAGTTCCATCTATCAGGCCTTGCTGAGAAAATTGAAGAATCCCTTAAAGGTTTTTCAGATGGTGTGGGCTCGGCCATATCAGTTCAACAAACGTCTCGGCGAAGGGATCAGCGTCTTCAATCCGGGCGACAAACCAATGCGCAATAACATACTGTCCAATGCCGTGCTCCAGCAGCGGCTGAACAATCTTCTTAGAGACAGCAACCAGGTAAAATATATCTTTTCCCAGTTTGCCAAGACAAACAACGGCATTTACGCCCTTATGGACATCAAGTCCCACAATACGGACAGGCTGATCGAACTCCATAATATAATCAGCGAGGGGGTCCACAAGGTGGATGATATTGAGGAGAATGTCAATTCCCTGTTTTTTGCCCTCATGAATCCGGAAGACAAAAAAAATATTGCAGATTATCAATCCTTTCTGGACCGGATCGAATACATCAAAATTCCCTATGTCATGGATCTGGCCACCGAGGTGCAAATTTACCGCAATATCTTCGGCGCCCATATTGATGAGAGTTTTATCCCCCGGGTCCTGCATAATTTTGCCCGGGTGGTCATTGCCACCCGACTCAATACCAGCTCGGATGCCCTGCTCGAATGGATCGGCGATCCGGAAAAATACAGCCTCTATTGCGACAAAAACCTGCAACTTCTGAAGATGGAGATTTATACCGGACATATCCCGCCATGGCTTACCGAGAAGGACCGCAAACGCTTTACCGCCAGAAGGCGGCGGAATATCATTGCCGAATCGGAAAAGGAAGGAGAGACCGGCTTTTCAGGCCGCGATTCAATCAAGATCTTTAATGAGTTCTATTCCACCTATGCCAAGAAAAATAAGCTCATTAACATGTCAGTTTTGTGTAAATTCTTTACCAAAATCCGCAAGGATTTAAACAAACTGATTCCAGAAGGATTTCTTGATTCCATGCTGCGTATGTATAACTTCACGGTTTTGCAGGAGGTGAAAGAATCGCTCTATTACTATAATGAAGAGCAGATTTCCCGGGATATCCTGAATTATATGTTTGCGGTTAACTTTGAAATCGGTTCGGTCGAAACCTGCAAATTCACTGGCGAACAATTGAAAATAACCGAGGAATTTCTCGAAAATATTGAGAATCATCTGTTAACTGCCCCGGTTGACCAAGAACAGAGACTGGCCTTCAGGCAGGACACCCAAAAGGAATACACCACCAAGACCTTAACCCAAGAGATAATGCTGGAAAAAAAACTCGCCACCGAGACCACGCTTTACCAGTCCATGCATGAGCGGTATTTATACAACCTGAAAGAAAAGGTCCTGGATCCCTTTCTCGAAAACGTCAATTTCCGGCGCGCCATCAAGGACTACGACACGAAAGCCTTCAAGGCTTACGATAAAAAGATCCGGGCCGACGTCACCTTCCTGATCAACAATCTCTGCACAAAGCTCCGTTACACCAAGCAGGGCGCCAAAGAAATGTGCATGTACGTGATCGACAACGACCTGGCCAAACGGTTTACCAAGCCGTGAATACCACTTGCCAGATAAACCATCAACCAATCTGATTTATCACAAAAGGCGGATAATTCACATTATTACACGATACGCTGAGCATCTGCGAAGAATTCCCCTTAGGCCGAGACATTGTTGCATGCCCTAAGAATGAAAAAGCCATCATCAATGTGGGCAGTGTAGGACAACCGCGGGACGGCAATAACAACTCCAAATACGTCCTATGGGACAATGAGCTGATGACGGCTGAAGTGCGCTAAATTCAGTACGATATTGGAGTAACGAGGCAATAAATCATCGACCGTGGATTTCCTAAGGAGAATGCGGAAAGGCTTTGGTGATTGAGATGAAAAAAGAATGTAGCTCTGGTTTCTTGTAATGCAAGTGGGATTATTTTGATTTTACCAACTCGGCAAACAGTTCATAGAACTCTTTTCGCTGGCCGATGAAAAAGATATACAGCGTTTTTTCACTGTCCCTAACTTTGTAAATAATCCGAAAGCGTTTCGATTTGAACGAAAGATAACCGGCAAGCTCTTCCTGTAACTCTTTCCCTGAATATGGACTTTGAGTCAGATCCTTGAGTGCTGTCTTGATAAGTTTCTTATTATCCGGATGGAGTTTTTTTAGAAATTCAGCAGCAACCGGGGTCACTTTAATGGCAAACTTCATCCAGGCAGCACCTCTTCCAGATCAAGCCATTTTCCTTGTTTGGCCTCGTGCATTGCTTTCCTAAGAGAGTTTACCGTGGCTTCATCAGCAAGGATTTCCATTGTTTCAAGAATGCCTTCAAATTTATCCATACTGATAAGTACCGCCTCAGGGATGCCGTTTTTGGTTATGGCAATAGCGTTATCGGTCTTTTGAAGTGAACGGATCAGATCCAGAAGTTTAGTTTTTGCTCTGGTGACCGGTATATACTCTTGAATGGTCTGCATGAGAAATCTCCTGATAAATAATTTTATGTGACTACAATAATGACCATTCCCATTGTTGTCAACGCATTCAATGCTCCTTTTTCCCGAATGCGCCCCAAGCCTCATCATAAAGGTTATTGAGCCTCTTTTCCAACTCCCGCCGATATTCTTCCAGATCTTTTGACCGGATTTTAGGAGGCACTTCCAAGGGCTCACCAATCACCATTTCCACCCGTGCAAAAGGCTTCGGCAACACGGTACGGTCCCAGCTCTTAAAAGCCCAATAGCGGTTTGCTGCCCAACTTCCAGGAAGAATCGGTATGCTTGTGCGGCTGGCGAGAAGTATAATCCCTGCTTGCACTATTCTGGCGGGTCCCTGGGAACCATCGGCAACAATGGCCGCATTTCGTCCTCTTGCCATGGCGGCTTGGATTTCCTTAAGAGCTGCCAGACCTCCTTTGCCTCGCGAGCCCCTGACCGGTTCAAAACCCATATTCTCTAAAATTCTGGCCACATATTCCCCGTCTTTACTGCCACTGACCATTGCCACCCACGATCCCTTTTTTCGGCCAAAATGGAGAATATAAAAAATGCCATAATGCCAAAATGCCGCAATAAAGGGCTTGTTTGCTGATTTATATTGCTCATAGTGATGCCATCCCTTAAAAGCAATGCGGCAAGAACCAAATAAAAGGTAGGTGATTCCGTTAAAAATTGGCCCCACCAGGGAAAGGCTCAGTCGGTATAACAACCCTTCTTTTAAAGCCATTGCAGCTCCTTTTCCCTGAGCAAATTGAGCTGATCCCTCAAAATGGCAGCCTCTTCAAACTCCAGCACCTTTGCTGCCGCGTGCATCTTATCCTCCAATTTTTTGATCTCCTTTCGTAATTCAGCAATATTTTTAAAGTATGGAAGAGCTCTATTTGTCTCATAGGCAATTTCTGTTTCTGCCGCCTCAAGGTCAATGGTTACATAATCTTTTTCATAGATACTGCCCACTATATCTTTAATGCTCGCTTTAACCGTTTCCGGGGTAATATCGTGAATCCGATTGTATTCCAGCTGTAATACTCTTCTGCGGTTCGTCTCGTCTATGGTGCGGCGCATGGATTTGGTCGCTCTATTGCCGTACAGAATAACCTTGCCCGAAACATTTCGTGCTGCCCGGCCGCATGTCTGGATCAGGGAGCGTTCGCTGCGCAGGAACCCCTCCTTGTCTGCGTCCAGAACCGCAACTAGTGAGACTTCCGGGATATCAAGACCTTCCCGCAATAAGTTGATGCCAATCAACACATTGTATTCACGTTTTCGCAAATCCCTTATGAGTTCCACGCGCTCAAGGGTTTTAATGTCCGAATGCAGATAGCGGACGTCAACACCCAGGTTCGCATAATAATCGGTCAGATCTTCTGCCATGCGTTTAGTCAATGTGGTAACCAGAACCGCCTCGTTTCTCGAACTACGCAGTCTGATCTCATCTAAAAGGTCGTCGACCTGGGTGTCCGCAGGCCTTACTTCAATCTCCGGGTCCATAAGGCCGGTGGGCCTGATAATCTGTTCGGCAATTCTGCCTTCCGATCTTGTTGTTTCAAAATCCCCAGGGGTGGCAGACACATAGATCGTCTGGTTTACCCTTGTTTCAAATTCATCAAAGCGCAGGGGACGATTATCCAATGCCGATGGAAGACGGAACCCGAAGCCGACCAAGGTCTCCTTGCGCGATCGGTCGCCACGGTACATACCGTGCAGTTGCGGAATCGTTATATGACTTTCATCTATAAACAACACGAAATCATCGGGAAAATAATCAAGTAAGGTTGGTGGCGGCTCCCCTTCCTTTCTTCCAGTGAGATGGCGGCTATAGTTTTCGATGCCATGGCAGTACCCCAACTCAGCCAACATCTCAAGGTCAAAATCAGTACGTTGCTCAAGGCGCTGTGCCTCAAGAAGAAGTTTCTCTTTCTGTAAAAAGGCCAGCCGTTCTTTGAGTTCACCTTTGATTGAAATTACTGCTCTATTGAGACGCTCCTTGGAGGTTACAAAATGGCTGCCGGGAAAAACAGTAAGCTCGTCCACGTGTCCAAGAACACTGCCGCGCAGAGGATCAATAAACTTTATGGCTTCGATTTCATCGCCAAACATTTCCACCCGGACTGCTTTGTCCTCTTCATACGCCGGAAAAATCTCCAACACATCACCGCGTACCCGGAAGGTCCCACGATGAAAGGAAATATCGTTCCGCTCGTAGAGCATATATATAAGCCTCCGTTTTATATCCTCCAACGGATACTCCTCATCCTGTTTCAATAACAGATGCATATTCCTATACTCTTCCGGCGAACCCAAACCGTAAATACAGGAAACACTGGCAACAATCAAAACATCCTGCCTGGTGAGGAGCGAATGAGTGGCGGAATGGCGCATCTTGTCGATGGCATCATTTATGGAAGAGTCTTTTTCAATATAGGTGTCTGTCTGTGGAATATAGGCTTCCGGTTGATAATAGTCGTAATAACTGACAAAATATTCCACTGCGTTCTCCGGAAAGAGTTCCTTGAACTCAGCAAAAAGCTGGGCAGCAAGAGTCTTGTTCGGAGCTATGACCAGGGCGGGGCGCTGCACTCTGGCGATTACCTGCGCCATGGTAAAGGTTTTGCCGGAACCGGTCACTCCCAAAAGAACCTGATCCTGAATCCCCTGTTCCAGGCCCTGGGATAATAATGCAATAGCCCGCGGCTGATCGCCAGCAGGCATAAAATCAGATACAAGTTGGAATTGGGTCATGACCGTAAAAGATTCAGATAACTTGATTTCGGTAGATATTTAGTTGATACCTATTTTTAAGAAGTGCCTAAAGTTCGAACTGCCTAAAGTTATGGTACTTTTCTGATTAGATTAATCTTTTAACTTTAAGCACTTTTCGTTACTCCTTCAAATTACATTTTGAGTTCAGGAGTTATGAATTTAGGGAATTCTACAAAGGAAGGCAAGTGAATCAAAGAGAATGGTTCAAGAAAAAATGGAATATAGAAGATGCATCATTCCTTGGGGAAACTCTTTTTACCCACAGCGTCATAAGTCCGACTACATCCAATCAGGCTTTGTCACTCGCTGCGGTGCCAGGCTATTCCGTCGGCTCCTCGCTCGTTCCGTGCCTGGCTGGGCGCCTCGAACTTATGTCGCTGTGTGAAGTGACAGAGTAAAGTTGTATTTTATTGGGAGGAGCTGAAGCCTCTTCCTCTGGAAAGGATTGCGAAGGTAATAATACATCCAACTCCTTCTTTTCAACGCCTTTGTTCCAGCTTTTTGGTTTTCCTTTGGGATCAACAAGCCGCAGGATCGTAATCTTACCCATATGTGTATCCTATTTTCTGGCCGGCTTTCTCAAGAACTTCCGAGGTAATGGCAATGACATTTGCCGACATGGCCTCAAGGAATCCATTGTAGAGCAGGCGGTTAATTTCTCTTGGTATTCCTCTGCTCAAATTGTAAACGGTTTCGAACGCTTCCGGACTCAAAATTTGCGGAGATCCGCCACACTTCAGCAGCCTGAATTTGATATATTGCTCTGATTCATTCAGAGTAAGGGGAGACAAGCAGACCGTAAAGGTGATGCGGCTCCTCAGCGAATTATAGGAAGGGGCCCTAAGGCGTCGGCGTAAAGAATCTTCAGCGATAAGAAATACGGTGATAAGCTTTTCTTCTTCGGTTTCAAGGTTCGAAAGAGTCCGCAATAGATGCAGGGCATCGGCTTTCAAGAAATGAGCCTCATCAATAAATACAATGAGCCGTTTGCCTGCGTCATGCAGCGCCAAAGCCTTTTCCTGCAATTGTGCCAGGCGGTCCGGAGCGTAACGTTCTATATTTTCTATTTCCAGTTCCTTCAGAATAGCGCCAAGGAGGGCGCCCTTGCCCATACCGGGATAGACATATACGAAAACAGGCTGGGTTGCCTCTAAATCCATATTCCGTAAAACAACTTGCGATACCATGGTTTTTCCAGTTCCTGATTCCCCCAAAAGGAGAATCAGGGCATGACGGTCCTCGATTCCCAGGCTGATTTTCACCATGGCCTCCTCATGATGCCTGGTGCGGAAAAACAGGCCAGTTTCCAAGGTGTCTTTAAAAGGGTTCTTTGTAAAACCGAATTTTTCTGGCCAGGTGAAACGACTCATTCCAACCCTCCTTTATTATTTCCTTCAACCATTATTGCTTACTTTTTGTAGATATCGCCCAAACGCTGAATTTGTCCGCAACTCCTCAACATCATTTTCCAGCAAAGCCTTAGCTATATTAAGTGTGTTCTTGCTGACCCGAGCATCAGGTCGAAAGACGGAATAGGGAGTTCTCCTTACGCATGCAGCGCCAACAGAGGAATCTTTCAGCAAATAACCAATGTTTCTCACTTCCAGCCCTAAAAACTGTTCGGCACAACCAGAGAATCGCCGGGCCACCTCAATCGCTTCATTGATGGTATGCACCATATTGACCACCGTATAGATTGGCCGTTTGGACATCTTGCCATGATGAAGGGCCTTAAGCAGGCCGTAGGCATCGGCGAGCGAAGTTATATCAGTAGTAAGCACAAAAAGCAATTCGTCAGCGGACACCAAGAAATCCCGCACATCTTGTCCCATGCCCGCGCCTGTGTCAACAATGATAATATCTGTCGACTCCTCAACCTGCTCCAATGATTTAATTATTTTATTGCGTTCCTGGCGGTTACTGTCTGCAAGGCCGAGGATGCCTCCGCCTCCCGGTATTATGCCGATACCCTCGGGACCGGCCATTATCAGTTCAGAGATTCCTGTGCCGTGATCAACCATATCCATAATGCTTTTGTCAGGATCTATTCCGGCTAACAGGTGTACATTAGCCATCCCCATATCCGCATCCAGAACTACACACAATTTATTGAGGCGTTGCATTTGGATGGCAAGATTCAAAGTGATATTGGTTTTTCCCACCCCACCTTTGCCGGAAGTCACGGCAATCACCCTGCCATAGCGACATTTTTCTGCCTTTTCTTGCCTTGATCCTTTATCCATGTGGATGGCGTGAATTTTCTTAAACGATTCCAGTGCGCTGTTATCAAATACGACCATGCCGCCTTGAACAATTTTTTCAGGGAGTTCTTCAGGATATTCAGACTCGTAAAATCTCAAAAGGCTTTCTTCAAGCCCTGTTTCCATTGATATATCTTTGATAGTTAGCAAAAGCACTCCTAAACTGTATTAAATAGTCACTTCCGGGGTTGGGGAACTGTCCTTGCATCCTCCATGGTTCATGGCACGATTAACAGTCTCGATAACCTTTTCTAAACGAAACGGTTTTCTCAGGCAGGCAAATGCCCCTTTCCTGACTGTTTCCTTGACTTCCTGGGTTGATGCAAGGCCGGTGATAATTATTACCTTTATTTCAGGAAATTCTTCTTTAATAAATTGTAATACTTCAAGGCCGTCCTTTCTCGGCATGCGGATGTCAAGCAGGACCACGTGGTATTGTTTATACCGCAGTTTTCCGATACCTTCAACCCCGTCATAAGCACCGTCTACTTCATACCCAGCAGCTGCAAGGCTATCCTGCAGCATGTCATTTATAAACCTTTCGTCATCAATTACGAGAACCCGGCATTTTTCCTGCACTATGGGGATCTCTTTCTTGGTTATTTGCGCGAGTTCCTCCTTCATTTCACGCAGACGGCTACCCTTGTCTACCGGGAGCAATACAAAAAAAGTACTTCCAGCCCCCACTTTACTCTGGACACGAAGGACACCACCATTGTGCTCCACAATTGAATGGCAGATCGCCAGCCCTAACCCTGTTCCTTCACCTTCTTGCTTGGTAGTAAAGAATGGATCAAACACCTTGCCCAAATGTTCCTTGGCGATGCCTTTGCCGGTGTCGCTTACCCTTATTTCAACATATCCCTCCTTTGCCTCGGCAGACAAGGTAATGGTTCCACCTTCAGACATGGCATGGCTTGCGTTTATCAATAAGTTCATGAATACCTGTTCCACCTGAAATGGGTCTACCATAACTTTGGGAAGATCCGCAGGAATATTATTTCCAATTGTAAAATTATCTACAGGAACCCGATCGCCAAAAACAGAAAGCACTTTGCTCATAATTTCAGAGAGAGAGCACTGGCTAAACTCGGGCTGGGTCGGACGGGCATATCCCATTAAATCCTGAATGATCCTTGATATTCGCTCTTCCTGTTCAGCAATTATTGTAAGTCTATGGCGCAACTCTTCATTATTTTTATAATTTTTAATCAAATTCTCGAGAATTTGGACATTTAAAGAAATAACAGTGAGGGGATTGTTGATTTCATGCGCCGCACCCGCGGCAAGACGCCCGACTGTAGCCAGGCGATGGGCATGGAAAAGCTGGCGCTGACTTTCTTCCATTTTCCTGGCGGCATTAGCAAGTTCGTGGTTTTGGTGGGTTAATTCAATTTCAAGCAATATCCGTTCAATGGCACTACTGGCTGACAATGCCATTGTTTGAAAATTCATACTCAATGTCTCTATATTCTCTCCAGTAAAATTTTGAATAGTACTGAAATCAGCTACCAGTTCTCCCAGAATATATTCTTCGCAGTAGTAATTCTTTTTGTCGGCAACAAAAAAAGTAGCAAGAAACTTTGAGCCGGCAACCATATTAATGACCCCGGACTCCAGTACTTGCCCCTGTGAAAGCTCAACGGTAGTTTGTTCCAACTGCTTCAGAGCCTCCGATTCAATATCCGATCTCTCATTGTGTTCTGTATATTCCCTCATCTCGGCCAGGTGGGTCGGCACGCTGAATTTGTGATACTTCTCTCCATCCGCGATCCCTCCCACAAAAACATGTTCATGCTCATTACGTATCATGCAGAGGCAGCAGTTCACGCCAAAGGCCTTTTGCACGGAAGAAACGACAACCTGAGTTACGTCTTCAAGAGAAAGTCCTGGATTGAGCTTACGGTTCATGTCATAAATAGCTGAAAAGACCCTATTCTTTTCAGCCAACTCCCGGTTCGTTATCTCAAGGTTCAAGCTCATGCCCCCGAGACTCATATTTGCTGAACGTAAAAGCTTCTGATAGGCCTTCCCATTCCAAAAACCAAGAACTTTGCCAATTTCCTTCACGCGCTGTGAAACATCAGTGATGATATCCTCAAGATCTTTTGTTGTTAAGTGGTGGTGAAGCATGAGATTTTCCAGGGCAAAATGAAAATGCTCATGGCTAAAAGGTTCATCGGTCAGAAAATAGGATGAACCGATATTGTGGGTAACACAGAGCACATCGGCAAACCTGATCAGTTGGGGCAGGTTTTTTTCATCCGGCAAGATCGTTTCAAAAATCGGCTGATGATGCAGCCACATGGCCTTGCCCAATATCTCCGGAAATCCCCAGCTTTCGGCGATCTGTTTTCCGACTTCAATGTGATTGGTACCCATAACAAGCTTTTCAACATCAAGAGGGAAATTGCCTCGGCTTCCATACATACCTGTCCTGTCAAGCTCTGTACAGACCTGTTCAAATTCATCCGGATACTGATAATAACAAACAAGTTTGCCGAGATCATGAATCAAACCAGCGATGTATGCTTCTTCCGGAGATGGGAAGGCCAGCATTTCAGCGAGAATCTCTGCGGTCGAAGCAACACCGATTGAGTGGAGCCAGAAATTCACCAGCTTCTTTTTTTGATTGGAGAATTTTTTTGAAAAACAGTCGAAAATAGAAACAGAGAGAATAATACTTCTTATGGTATTAAAACCAAGGAGAGAAATGGCCTGGGAAATTGAGGTAATTTTTCTTGTTGCCCCGACATAAGCGGAATTGGCGTAATGAAGAATACGGCCCGCAAGCACCTGATCGTTTTTAAGTAAATCTGCAATGGAATCAAAATTGGCATCTTCACCCTCCATCAAACGGATAGCTTCGATGGCCACAGAGGGTAAGGTAGGTAGGCTGTTTACGTCAACTAATCTTTTCAGAGTCTGCCCGGCCATGCACTCCTTCCGTTCATTATTTCTTGAACATGTTATCTTTGAAGGCTATTTGCCCAGGAGGATTGCGCATGAGAAAATTCAGAATAAGGCTCCCGATTTGTCTGCTGCGCGGACGCGTTAACCGATATCAGTCCTTGCAATGAAAAGGCGATAAGTTCAGCATGTGCTTTTTGTCATGTTATTGCCAGTTCATCGATGTATTACGTTGTAACTAGTTGAATTTGCATGGCACGTTAACCGCTTTCCCGACTTTATTACGGCTATGTCACTATTGATAAATCAATAACCACCTTCTCTTTACCAATAATCTATAAGATTACACCTATTGCAAGGAAATTTCAAAGTAAAACACAGTTGTTACTGAGAAAAATGATCATATCCCTGAAAACCCACATCAACTTTCTTTCCTTCCTGAACCAGTAAAACGCCTTTTGTCCTGGTTATTCTGCCGACATGAAAAATATCTCTACCTGTTTTTTCCCGCACCAGGCTCTGCAAAGCCTTGCCATTCTCAGGCGGACAGGTAAATAAAAGCTCATAGTCTTCTCCCCCTTTTAGAGCGTATTCAAGAGGAGACCCGGACAAAAAAGCGGCAGCCTCTTGCATCCTCTCTGACAAAGGAATTTTTCCGGCATTAATTTCTGCACCAGTCCCGCTTTCAGAACAAATATGGGCTAGATCAGTTGCAAGGCCATCGGAAATATCCATCATTGCATGCACAAGGCCACTTTCCCCAAGCAAAGGGCCTAGATTGACCTGCGCCTTGGGATCTAAATGGGCCATAATGAGTTTCCGCCATTTCGGGTCTTGGGTACTTGTCCCTCTGCGGCACAAATTCAGGCCCGCAGCTGCATCACCCAGCGGTCCGCTTACCCAGACCATATCTCCTGGTTCCGCACCTGACCGGTATACAATATTTTTTTCACTCACTTCGCCGCAAACAGTGACTGAAACCATTAATCCCTCAAGGGACCTTACTGTATCGCCACCTGCAAGCGACACCTGATACTCATCAAGAGCCGCTGTAAATCCGTTTATGAAATGTTCAAGCGACTGTTTGTCGCATTTTTCCGGTACAGCAAGGGATAGAAGAACGAATCGAGGCACTCCGCCCATGGCCGCAATATCACTGACATTTACGGAAAGCGCCTTTCTGCCCAGCAACTCGGGAGGATGCCACGCCAAATCAAAATGTACAGACTCAACAAGGGTGTCAATGGTGAAAAGTGAAAAAACACCAGTATTCTTGCGCACTACTGCACAGTCATCGCCAATGCCTTTCTGGAGATCCGCGGGAGCAAAAGATATCCGATCAGAGATATTTCTGATCAACTCCCTCTCGGAGAGTACGCCTTTAGCCACGAACATTCCTCTTCACAACTTTTAACATGGGCGTGCCTTTTTTCGACTCCTTTTTTAGAGTTTTGTCTAGGTCATCGTGCCCCGAGAAATCAAGAGCTTTCATAAATCTTCTATCACCGCCCATGCTAAAAATTTCCATGCCGGTAAACTGAGGAACGCGCAAAATCCAGACAGTCTTTTGTGGAGGCAAGGTCAGAATGTGCATGGTAATATGCCACCAATTATCTCTGGAAGGATTCTGATCCCTTATAATTTTCGTAATATAGGCATATAGAACACTCTGCGGCTCCTCCGTGAGAACAAGGACGATATCTCCCACCTCGGTAGTGTTTTTGAACGTAAATATTTCTTTTAACTCATTGACAATTGTTTCCATCTGACTATTCTAATTACCTTAAGCAGTAACAACCGCTAGTGTCGTGTCAAGAGCGAAATGTCGTAAAATTGCGAAGTAATTTGACGTGCCAACAAGGCGCGGCTGAAGGAGCATAGCAGCGCTATGTGACTGAAGTCGCAACGCAGTGGGCGCGCCAAAGGACGAGCAAGATACGTCAGTTGGCTCTTGACACGATACTACTAAATGTCTTTTTTAGCTGCTGCTGTTAGGAACTCCTGGATAATACCTTAATTATCTAATGGATTATTCTCTTGATAAATATTTTTGTACCATAAAAAATAACACATCATGGAACTTTTTCAGGCTTGGGCGTGTCTAGTATGCATAAAAACATAAATCAAAAAACAGCCCAGACGCTCTCTGCCCGGGACGCCCTGTAAATAATGAAAAACGAAATTACAGAACTTGTCCGGGCCTATCGTCGCGGTGACACGCAATCATTCAACAAACTGGTACTCCACTACCAGACAAAAATATACAATCTTGCCCTGAACTACGTAAAGCAACAGGAAGAGGCAAAAGATCTCACCCAGGAAATATTTGTTACAGTGTATCGATCTTTACCTAAATTAAAAGATGACACGAAATTCTCTTCCTGGCTTTTTCAGATCGCCATCAATCATTGTCGGAACCGATATAAAAAGCTGCAAAAAATTGGCTTTTTTAATTCACTTTCATTAAATGACCCCGACTTTCCGGTCATGCTGTCAGGTGGTGAAACACCGGAGCAGAAACTTGAACGAAAAGATGTCATTACCAAAGTCCAAAATGCAATTACAACTATGCCGGCAGCGGAAAAAGAAATCTTGATACTGCGTGATATCCAGGAGCTTTCCTATGATGAAATCAGCACAGTACTTAATGTGCCTTTAGGCACTGTAAAATCAAAATTGAACAGGGCAAGGATATCGTTAAAAAACCGTTTAAAATCTGAAATGTGATGAATACCATGGACTGTAAAAACATTGAAGAATTATTCAGCGCCTACACGGAAAAGGAACTTGATGCGCAAACTGCGGTTCTCCTAGAAAGCCACCTTTCAACCTGCAAGGCATGCATGCGGGAATGGGATTATCTTAAGGAAACCCTGCAATGGATAGCTTGCATTGAACACGTTCCGCCTCCTTCTGATCTTCTCGCAGGCATTCACGAAAAACTTGAACAACGTAATATTTTCTCAAGATTTATCAACTGGTTCCGATACGCGAATCCGACAATGTCAATACCGGCGGCGGCCATGACCGTACTTCTGGCCTTTGCCGGCATGAGCCTTTACAAAAATTTCTTCCAACACCAAGCCGATATCCCTTTTTCCAAAGAGACACAAACCCTGAATCTAGCTGATAACAAAGCAGATCTGAAACCCTATCTCAATACGCCCACAAATTCCTACCAAGTCATCCAAAAACCGGATTTTCAGGGCTTTCGCTTTGATGTCCTTCACTCTCGCCTGCAATCAAAAAATTCAACAAACCACCCCGCGTCCATTAATTATAATACAAGAATGGACCGGGGAATAATCAACGGCTTTGAAACGCAAAATAATCTTTTCGAGGCGCACTCCGATTTGGAGGACTTGCTTCCTGGAAATAATTTCAGGCATCATCTCACCCCGGACTTCATGATAACTTTGAAAACAGCAGACCCAGCAACAAGGACAAGAATATCCCAGCAATTGCTGGCCGAGAAAAAATGGCACCCGAAAATGTATAAAAACGACCTGTTTCTTCTTTTCTTGAAATCGACCGAATTAACTAACCTCCAAAATACCCTAGCCCTGCAGGAAATTGGTGGTCCTCCCTTTAGCAATTTCCCAGGACCTTCCAACACCGACAAAATGCTCATGGTTGCTGTGCGCATTCAGTAGAAGGATTGCCCCCGGCAAAGCAAATATTTTGCCAACAGAAATCATTTCGTAATAACCTCCCCTTCGCCACACTATATAACTACTTATTTTTATAATAAAAAAAAATATTTGTCGTTATGCAAAAAAAATTATTGCCATTGGAACCTTTTTTATATGATCATTGTCTTATAAACAGAATGCGTAAAGCATTTCTTTTTCATTCTTCCTCCTTCCCTCAGGAACCATTCTTAGGTTCCACCACCGGGGTCGCAAGGTTTGCCCAGCCTCTGCGACCCTTTCTTTTATATACTGTAAAGGAGTAAAAGTATATCTAATGAACAACTATACATGATGCAAAAAGTTCTTGCCGATTGAACAGGCAAGGAACGAGCGAGGAGCCGGCGGAGTCCCGCTGTAGCGGGATGAGCAGGCACCGCAGCGTGTGACGCAGCATGGCAAGATGGATAGGACTTTTTGCATCATGTATAGAAACGTATCTTGACGTTATAAGGGAGCATGCTAGAAACACCCTTGTTCTATGCGGAACAGTTTTTGTATGGTTATTGATACTAAAAGTGGTGAAAAGACAACCAGGCCATTAAGGCGGGAATTCCGCACAAGAGGCAGAGAAAAGCAGGAGACACCGCCAGAAATGTTGTCTTCGCGTGCTATTCCGCATGAATCCCTTGACAAACAGATTCTCATGCCTAGTATAAAACATGTACGACCTTGGTACTGTATCGCTTGTGATATCTTCTTAACCATATAAGAAGCTCCCATAAAACTGTTTTAAAATTATAGTAAAAAATTTTAACCATTTGCTGATAATCCAAAGGAGTGTTACATGAAATCGAAGACCATGGCCCCTTATGTAAGAACGGTTATAATCCACATGATATTTTGTATTGCTCTTGTTCTTACTGTACCGCAAAATTCTTCTGCATTTACAACCGCTCCCGAATCGTTCGCCGACATTGCCGAAAAGCTTGGTCCTACGGTCGTAAATGTGTACACCACCCAAGTTTTAAAATCGTCGCGGGTTCCACAAATTTTTCCTTTTCAGGAAGATGATGAAATACCTGAAATGTTTAAGCGTTTTTTCGGCTTCCCGCATCCTAATGGCAGGACGCCGAGACGGGAAATGAAGAGAACCAGCCTTGGATCAGGAGTTATTCACACCAGTGACGGCTATATAATCACCAACAATCACGTTGTTGAAAATGCAGATAAAATAAATATCCGGCTCACCAACCACGAGGAATACGAAGCAAAAATAATCGGCCGGGATCCTAAAACGGATCTGGCCCTTATCAAGATTGAACCTAAGAGCCCCTTACCTACCGCCAACTTTGGCAATTCAGAAAAATTGCGCGTTGGTGACTGGGTTGTAGCCATTGGCAATCCCTTTGGCTTTGAACAGACGGTAACTGCCGGCATTGTCAGTGGCAAAGGTCGTTCCATCGGCACCGGTCCATATGAAAACTTTATTCAGACGGATGCGTCCATCAATCCCGGCAATTCCGGCGGCCCATTGTTTAACCTTAAAGGAGAAATGGTCGGCATCAATAGCGCAATTTACAGCCGCAGCGGCGGCAACATCGGACTTGGCTTTGCAATCCCGATTAACATGGCCAAAACCGTAATTCAACAACTTAAGGAACACGGCAAAGTAACACGCGGTTGGCTGGGGGTCATGATACAGCATGTAAGCCCGGAACTCGCTGATCAGTTTAAATTAGAGAGGCCAACCGGTGCCCTTGTTGGCGAGGTTACCCCGGAGAGTCCGGCAGAAAAGGCGGGCATCAAACCGGGTGATATAATTCTCACTTACGACGGCAAAGAAATCAACCAGATGACCATGCTCCCTTCCCTGGTCGCTCAGACAACCGTTGGGAACAAAGTCGAAATTACCTTGTTCCGCAATGGCAAGAAAGAAAATATTACAATTACCATAGGCAAGCTCAAAGAGGATCAGCCTGTTTACGGCGCTCTGGAAGACAAGGTTGATAAAGAACTGGGCCTCACTCTTCAGACGCTTACGCCGGAACTTGCGGAATCGTTGCAGATTAAAGAAAAAACAGGATTGGTGATCACTGATGTGGAACCAGGATCATCAGCGGCTGAGGTCGGTCTCAAAAGGGGAGACCTTGTTCTTGAAGTCAACCGGAAACCTGTTGATGATGTAAAAACCTATCACCAAATTCTTAAAAAAGTGGAAAAGAACGGCAAAATCCTTTTCTTGATCAAACGTGATGAACACACACGTTTTGTGGTGCTGAAAAAGCAATGACCAACGAAAAAAATCTCCTGATCATCCTTGTGTCTTTGTTAACAAGGACCGATTGCGCCGGAAGCACTCTAAGGCCGTACCTGTCAGTAAGCATTACAGGGATTCTGAGCATCCTATTCCTTAGCCTTGGCGCTTGTACCTATCAAGACCGGGTGGCCCCCATCCGCTTGCCGGACTCGTCAAGTAATATGGTGGTCGTTGAAAAGGGTCTAAAAATATCGGCCTTTGCCTATACAAACTCTAAAATTGCCAAAAAGTCATTTGGTTTTGACACCATAAAAGCTGGGTTGCTTCCGGTGCAAGTCACCTTCCAAAACGACGGCAACAGAAGGATAAAGATACAACCTGAGCAGACGTTTCTGGTTGACCTTGAAAACAATGCTTGGCCCGTTCTATCGTTGGATAGAACATACCAGCGCGTTAAAGGATACGTGGAGGTAGGCGAGACGTTTACAGGTGCTGGAAAGCCGGCATTTTTACTGGGATCCGCCGGCGCTGTTGCCGGCCTGGCGGTCGGCATTGTCTCTGGAACTAATATCGGCGAAAGCATGGGAACCGGGGTAGCCATCGGTGCTGCCTCGGGGGCTATTATAGGCGGGGCCGACACCTATGCAAAAACTGGAAAAAAAATACAAGAAGATCTGGCGACCAAGAGCTTGCGGAATGTCGCCATCCAGCCAAAACAGATTGCGTACGGCGTCCTTTTTTTTCCGGGATTTCCCGCAGACGAGGCACAGAGCGCCTCCGAACTCCGCCTTTCGCTTACTCTAAGCAACATTCCAAAGACGGTTATAATAAACCTGCAAACAGAATAGAATCAACTATCGTCTCCTGCCCCGACCGATGCGTTTAATTCCTTATCCGCTCTATTAACTTCACGGATGAATTTCTTCAGCTTCTCAAGCGATTTCCTGCCCGGTTCATATTCCACCCCGGAATTCACATCAACGGCAAAGGGCCTTACCTGTTCTATGGCATCGTATACATTTTCAGGAAAAAGGCCTCCCGCAAGTATAATAGGAATGGCAAAATCCTTGCCTTCAAGGAGACGCCAGTCAAATGATTCCCCTGTACCGCCAGCTTTTTTCTCGTGATAGGTATCAAGCAGAATCCCGGAAACAACACCTCCATATGATTCAATACCGGACAAATCCCCATTTGACCGGATCCTGAATGATTTTATTGTTCGGCCGTCAATATTGGAGCAATAATCAACCGTTTCCGAACCATGGAGCTGCGCAATGGTAAGACCGCAGTATTTGACGATTTCATTTACCACCTCGACTTGCTCGTCAACAAACACACCGACCGCATCTACATAAGGAGGTAATACACGGATTATCTCCCGCGCCCTATCCGGGTCAATCATTCTTGGACTCTGTGGCGAAAAAATAAATCCTAAGGCATCAACCCCTGCATCCACAGCACCCTTTGCCTCGATCATATCTGTCATTCCGCACACCTTAATCCGCGTTCGGATGCTCATCTCTCTCCCCTTTCTGTTTTTTTGCTATCTCCTTAATTTGGTTATCACCAGCCCATCAAATCCTTCACAGATTGAGATCGTTCAGTAGCTCTCATAAGAGTTTCACCCACAAGAACGGCATCGATCCCCGCATCCTCGAGCCGTAAAATGTCATCATTGTTCCGAATACCAGATTCGCTCACAACCGGAATTGCCGGCGGTAATTCCTTTTTTAAACGAAAAGTGGTGTTCAGATCCAGGGTAAAATCGCGCAAATTTCTGTTATTAATGCCAATCAAACTACTGCCTGCATCCATTGCTTTTTCCAGTTCATGCTCGTCATGGATCTCTACCAGAACATCTAAGCCAAGTTCAGCAGCATATGTCAGATATTCCTTTATCTGGACGCGATCAAGAATCGCTGCTATGAGAAGAATAGCGTCGGCCCCGAACTTTCTCGCCTGTTCAATCTGGACTTCATGAATAATAAAATCTTTGCGCAGCACGGGCAAGTCAACTGCTGAGCGAACCTGCTGAATATAATCCAATGATCCCTGGAAAAAATGTTCATCGGTAAGAACCGATATGGCTTGGGCCCCTCCTGCCTTATATTGCCTGGCAATTTGTGCCGGATCAAAATCGGGTGCAATGATGCCTTTGGACGGCGATGCCTTCTTGGCCTCTGCAATCAGGGAGACGCCTTGATGTTCCATAAGCGCCTTCCTGAATCCCCGGGGAGAATTCCGCACATCAGACAAAAATTCAGCAGTGGCAGCACTATTCCTTGCCTTAATGATTTCCTCTATTTCCTGCCGCTTTTGGGCAACGATTTTATCAAGTATCATTTTAATATTTATTAAAAAAGTGCCTAAAGTTATGGTACTTTTCTAATCAGACTATTTTCAGTGCCCCCTTGAGGGGTATAAATCTTTTAACTTTAGGCACTTCAAACTTTAGCTCACTTTAGGCACTTTATTCTGTATTTATGGCAATACCGTATCATGCTTCTGCAGCCTTGCGGCAGAAAGCAACCAAGGCGTCAAGTGCTGCAAGAGCCTTGCCGGATGAAACTACCTCACGGCCCAAAGTTACTCCGCTTCTGATATCGGCTGCCTTACCCGATGCCATGAGCGCCGCCCCTGCGTTTAAGAGAACCATATCAAGACAGGGGCCTCTTTCACCCTCCAAAATATTACGCAATTGCGTGGCGGATTCCTCTGCCGTGGCTTTGCCTTTGATCTCCTGGAGAGTGGCTCGGGAAAGACCGGCATCCTCCGGGCATAGGGTATAATTAAGGACTTTGTTGCCATCCCACTCGGATATTTTCGTTTCACCGGTAATGGTAATTTCATCCATATTTCCCAGGCCGCAAACAACCAGTGCCTTTCTGGCGCCAAGCTCACCAAGGACATGGGCAATTTTCTCGGTCAAGCCCGGATCATACACCCCCATCACCTGAACATTGGCTCCGGCCGGGTTAGTCAGCGGTCCGAGAATATTAAATATGGTCCTGATGCCAATCTCTCGCCTCGGGCCTATTGCATATTTCATAGCCCCGTGCATAAGGGGGGCAAACATAAAACCAATCCCCACTTCCCTGATGCATTGGCCGATCTGGCGGGGAGATAAATTCAAATCAACCCCCAGGGCTTCAAGCACGTCGGCGCTGCCGCAATGACTGGAAATGGAACGGTTACCATGCTTGGCAACCGGCACTCCTGCTCCTGCCACAACAAAGGCAGATGCCGTGGAAACATTGAAGGTCCCCGAACCATCACCGCCCGTGCCGCAGGTATCAACCAACATCTCTCCTGGAGAAAGAGCTTCCACCCTTTCCGCCTTATCGCGCATCACCAGGGCAGCACCGGTTATCTCGTCAACGGTCTCACCTTTTAGGCGCAGGGCCGTGATGAAAGAGCCGATCTGGGCTGCTGTTGCCTCACCGCACATGATCTCATTCATCACCTCGACCATCTCCTGTCTGTCAAGGTTTGTTCCTTCCACAACCTTTCTTATTGCATCCCTGATCACTTCTCCCTCCTCGCGTTATTCTCTGCAAAGTCGCGGATAGTCAGGATTAATAAAGTTTTTCAACAGCGTTAGACCTTCGGGCGTCATAACCGATTCCGGGTGGAATTGCACCCCTTCAACCGGCAAAGTATTATGCCGGAAGCCCATAAGTTCCTGCTGATCGGTTCTTGCCGTAATCTCCAAACAAGCAGGAATGGAGGCCTCCTCCGTTATAAGGGAGTGATAGCGCATTGCCTCAAAGGGACTGGGCAAACCTGTCAACACACCCCGGCCGTCATGAAAAATGGAACTGGTCTTGCCATGCATCAATCGAGCAGCCCGCACGGTTTTACCGCCAAAAGCCTCGCCGATAGCCTGGTGCCCCAGACAAATGCCGAGAATTGGTATTTTATCAGAGAAATATCGGATTGCTGCTACGGAAATTCCCGCCTTATCAGGAGTGCTCGGTCCCGGAGAAATCAACAATCGGTAAGGCTTGAGGTTTGCAATGGTATCCAGGTCCACCTGGTCATTGCGAAAAACCTTCATTTGCTCACCCAAACCGCCAATAGCCTGGACGACGTTATAGGTAAATGAATCGTAGTTATCAATGATGACTATCATAAGCAACCATCACAAAACGGCCGATCCAACTGGATCGATCAAAGCAGTTAGAATCCCTTTTCCGCCAGCTCAATCGCCCGGCGCAATCCCTTGGCCTTGTTAATCGTTTCCTCATACTCTCTCTGGGGATCTGAATCAGCTACAATCCCAGCGCCGGCCTGGACCCATAAATTCCTATCGCAGATGACAAAGGTGCGGATAGTTATACAGAAATCCATATTGCCGGAAAAACCGAAATACCCCACCGACCCGGCATAGGGTCCCCTCCTCTCAGGCTCAAGCTCTTCAATAATCTCCATGGCCCGGATTTTCGGGGCCCCGCTCACGGTTCCTGCAGGGAAACAGGCCTTGAGCACATCGAACTGGTCTTTTCCTTGTTCCAATGTACCATGCACCCCGGAAACTATGTGCATTACATGGCTGTATCGTTCAACCACCAAGGCGTCCCGCACTTCAACCGAGCCGTGCAGAGCGACCCGGCCCGCATCGTTCCTGCCCAGGTCAACCAACATAAGATGCTCGGCCCGCTCCTTGGGATCGGCGAGCAGATCCATTTCAAGTGCCTTGTCTTGCTCTGGTGTTTTTCCACGTGGGCGTGTTCCTGCGATTGGGCGTAATTCAATATCTTCCCCCTCCAACCGTACAAGAATTTCCGGCGAAGAGCCGATCTGGATAATTTCGCCAAGCTTCAGGAAAAAGAGATACGGACTCGGGTTGATATGACGGAGGGCCCTGTAGAGGCTCAATGGCGGGATACTTAATTGGGTCTGAAAACGCTGCGACAAGACAACCTGGAATATATCGCCGTCCAGAATATATTCCTTTGCCCTTGTAACCATTTCCTTAAACGTTTCCTCATCCATATTAGAATGAAACTCGTGGCGCTCGTCCTGTTTGTTGTTCTGCAGAGCGTCATAAGGCAACGGTTTTTTGAGAAGATCAACAACTTCATCGATTTTTTGTTGCGCACCCTCATAGAGATGTTCAAGATTCTTTTCTGCGCCGATCTCGACACAATTTACAATGGTGAGCGACTGCTTGAGATTGTCATAGATAAGAACGATTCTCGGCACCATGAAGGAACTGTCCGGAAACTGTGGAAGCTTTTCGTTTGTCTCCGGCAGCCTTTCCATGAAACGCACCATGTCATAACCAAGAAAACCAACCGCGCCCCCATAAAATCTCGGCAGGAAATCAGTATCTTGACAGGCTTTGAACGATTCAAGGAGCTCTTTTATTTTTCCAAGAGGATCACCTTCCCGTTCCTCAACCATATCACCACGTTTTATGGTCAGCAACCTGTCCCGGCTTTGCAACGTGAGGATCGGATCAAGCCCGATAAAGGAATAGCGCCCCCATTTTTCTCCGCCTTCAAGGCTTTCAAGCAAAAAGGCATGGCTTTCATCGCCGGCGACTTTAGCAAAAATGGTAAGCGGTGTATCCAGATCTGCGATAATCTCTCTGAAGACCGGCACAAGCCCGGCGTTTTGCGCCAATCTTATAAAATCTTCCAAGGGTGGTTGATGCTTCATTGAACCTAAAAACCTTAAAACCTTTCCAATAGATGGCCATACCCTTTAGGCCATTAAGAAACAATGGCAAAAAAGCAATTACGGCCGGATTTTCCTTCCGTGAAAATAAAAAAAGCCATGGGCACATCCACCCATGGCTTAATCATTTTCACACACCCAAAACAAAACAGGCGCATGTGTAATGCGCTAAAAACCAACGTGCCTTCAGGCACAGTTTTTACAAATTTTGCAGGCTTGCGCCGTATCGAAGGATCTGACTGATCTGTATCAGATATCATGCATCTGCTTGTGTACTGCTTACAAAAGCATTAACCCGGCGGGTAAGCCTTGAAACCTTCCTGGAGGCGTTCTTCTTGTGAATGGATCCCTTTATCGCCGTCTTACAAATAACCGGGATAGCAGCCCGCAGGGCTCCCTGTGCCTTGTCGGCGGATTTCTCTGCAATGGCTTCATCCACCGCTTTGATCACGCTCTTTATTTTCGTCTTATTCGCACGGTTACGAGCCCGTCTTTCCTTACTTTGTCTGTTTCTTTTTAATGCCGATTTATGATTAGCCAAGGCTTTTCTCCTTTTCAGGCAGTTTGAAAATTATTATGAAAAGGGTTTTTCTTATCCCAAAATTTCAGGGTTCCCAGTCAGTTTCCAAATTGGAAATAACTTGTACCAGCATCCTCCAAGTCTGCGACTTTCCGGATGGAAACCAGATAGTAAAATCCAGAAGGAGGAGATCATAAATTAATTTGGTATGTATGTCAACAAACAAGCACGCCCGTATCAAATTTTATTCAACGGATTACGACATAATAAGTATAATCCGGGCCATTATGTGCATTTTTCCACGAAAAATACACTTTTTTAGCATATCGTAATAGTTCTTCTTGCCCTATACCTGTAAATTGTTTTATTAATAATTAGAGGGGGCTACACTCCCGCATCAATTTTTAACCCATTATGCTCATAATCGAATCCAAAACACATGCTGGAAGCTCTTAAATCAATACGTTGGCAGGATATATTCGATATCCTGATCGTTTCTTTTATCATCTATCGAATAATATTAATAATCCGCGGCACCAGAGCCGTCCAGATGCTTGTCGGCATTGCGGTGATGTTCCTCGTCTATTTCCTTGCCCGGGAATTAGATTTTCTTGTCTTATACTGGCTCCTGGGAACCTTTCTAAGTTCTATTTTCTTGATCATCATCATCATCTTCCAGCGGGATATCCGACGCGCCTTAACCCAGGTCGGACAGACACCCTTCACCAAGAGCGATGAAGATACCATGCATGTCATGGAAGAAATCGTCTCTGCATCCCACTATCTGGCAAATCGAAAAATTGGCGCTCTCATTGTCATTGAACGGGAGACAGGGCTGAAGGATTACCTGGAGTCAGGACATACAATTGATGCCAAGCTGAGCAAACAACTCCTGGTGAGCCTTTTTCTTACCGCATCCCCTCTGCATGATGGCGGAGTCGTTATCAGAAAGGGCCGAATCCTAACAGCCGGATGTGTACTTCCCTTAACCAAGAACCCTTATATCAGCAAACAGCTTGGCACCCGCCATCGCGCCGCAATAGGGTTGTCAGAAGAGACAGACGCGGTAATAATCGTGGTTTCGGAAGAAACCCAGCAGATTTCACTGGTTCAGCATGGGGCCATTACTTCCAACCTGGACAAAAATATACTCAGGAGCAGGCTTGACGCGATTTTCATGCCCAAAGAACATCAGGCACAGTCGTTATGGAGAAACTGGTTAAACAAATCATAGAGATCTACGCAAAAATCAGATTCAGAGCATGGCCGCAAAACTTGTTTCTCAAGCTCCTGTCTCTGTTTTTTGCCATCTTTCTCTGGTATTTCGTGGTCGGCGAAGACAAGGTTGACACCACGGTCTACATTCCCCTTGAAATAGTGAACCTTCCCCGGGATCTTGTTGTTGCCAATCAATACAAAAAACAACTCGAGGTGGCAGTCACCGGACCCCGCGGACTTATTAGAGGTCTTTCAAGGCAACACACTACGCGCTCCGTTGATCTCTCCAAGGCAACACCCGGCACCGTAGTTGTTCGTAATACTCCCGACTCCATCCCCTTTCCCAGGGGCATTGACACACTTCAGGTCCAGCCCTCCCATGTAACTCTCATCATCGACAAGTTGATTTCCAAGGAACTGGCCGTCAAGCCGGTTATCCAAGGCAAACCTGCTAAAGGATATGAGGTTGATACTGTTGTCCTTGAACCTGCCACCATAATACTTAACGGCCCTCAAGGAGTGCTCGGTGATAAGATTTTCCTATCCACCAACGTCATAAACGTTGCCGACTTAAAAGAGACCGTCCAGACACAGGTTACCCTGGACCTGACCCCTGAGGTTACCGCTCTTATCGGTGAAACAATCCTAACCGCAAAAATTGTTATTAAGGAACACAAGCAAAACAAGGTGTTAAGTAAAGTACCGCTGGAAATTGAACATACAGCCGACCGCACAACTTACAAAATTAAACCACCGACCGTAAAAATAACCGCGGAAATTCCATACAGCATGGCCAAGGAAACAGAGGACTTCACATCCCTGGTCAAGGCAAGCGTCAATGCGGCAAGCCTTCCTCCCGGCAGGCATGAATTGAAGGTGGATATAAGTTATTCACCGGAACTAAACATTCTGCAGGTCACCCCTGACGTTGTAACAGTTTTAATCGGCAGACCAAAGCCTTTAAAAAAGCGAAAGCCGGAGAACTAAAAAATTTTCCATAACCACGTAATAAAAGGATTATGCAATGAGAAGACTTTTCGGCACAGACGGCGTGCGGGGGGTAGCCAATATCTACCCGATGACCACCGAGATTGCCATGCAGATCGGCCGCAGTATCGCTTTCCTTGTCAAGGACTCCAAACATGAGCACAGAATAGTAATCGGCAAAGACACCAGACTTTCCGGGTATATGATTGAGAATGCTTTGGCGGCAGGTATCTGTTCCATGGGAGTGAACATCCTTCTTGTCGGTCCCATACCCACGCCGGGCATCGCTTTCATCACCACAAGCATGAGGGCGGACGCCGGCATCGTGATTTCAGCCTCCCATAATCCCTTCCAGGACAACGGCATAAAAATCTTTTCCCGGGACGGCTTTAAACTTCCCGACGAACAGGAAGAAACCATTGAAGACCTGATTTTTTCTCAAAAAATGGCGGCCCTGCGACCTGTAGCCGATGAAGTTGGCAGGGCCACCCGCATCGATGACGCGCGCGGCAGGTATATTGTTTTCCTAAAACACACCTTTCCAGCCAAGTATACCCTGGATGATTTTCATATTGTTCTGGATTGTGCCCATGGTGCTACTTACGGCGTGGCACCGCATGTCTTTGAAGAGCTTGGTGCAAAGGTGACAACCCTTGGCGTCGAACCGGACGGCAAGAATATCAATAAGGAGTGCGGTGCCCTGCACCCGAAGCTCATGGCGGAAAAGGTCAAGGCCTTGGGTGCTGACCTGGGAATCGCCCTTGACGGTGACGGTGACCGGATGATTGTGACCGATGAACATGGTCAGGTGGTGGACGGCGACCATATCATGGCTATTTGCGCCGCCGATCTGATGGCCCGAAAAAAGCTCAAGAAAAAAACTCTGGTTACCACGGTTATGAGCAATATGGGCCTTGAGAAATTCATGCAAAAACAGGGCGGCAAAATGGTGCGGACAAAGGTGGGAGACCGTTACGTGGTCGAAGAAATGCGCAAAAACGGCTACAACTTTGGCGGCGAACAATCTGGCCATTTGATTTTCCTTGATCACAACACTACCGGGGACGGCACTTTGGCCGGCCTGCAGCTGTTGGCCGTGATGATTAAGCGCCGCAAGCCGCTTTCTGAACTTGCCAAAAGCATGGAGACTTTTCCTCAGATCCTCAAAAACGTGAAAACCACCAGAAAAATCGATCTTAAAATGGTTCCCGGCTTCCAGGAAAAGCTATTCCAGCTGGAAGAAAAGCTCGGCAAAGATGGCAGGATCCTGGTAAGGCCCTCAGGCACTGAACCGGTAATACGCGTCATGGTGGAAGGTAGTAATGAAGATACTATCACAACCATGGCCGATGAGCTGGCCGGCTTGATCAAGCATGCCGACGAATTATGAAGCAGTCAAAAATCAACTTTTCTTTCGATGAAATCCAGGCTTGACAGACTGCTCGCAGATAGAAACCTCGCTCCAACCCGCCAGAAGGCCCAAGCCCTGATCGCAGCAGGCCTGGTTTTCGTCAATGGCCAGAGGGCGGACAAAGCCGGAAATACCTTTGCTGATGACTGTCTCATTGAGATTCGCGGCAAAGAGAATCCTTTTGTCAGCCGTGGTGGCCTCAAGCTCGAGGCTGCCTTACATTTTTTCCAGATTAATCCGGCTGGATATATCTGCGCAGATGTGGGCGCTTCAAGCGGCGGCTTTACCGACTGTCTCCTGCAGCACGGCGCTGTCAAGGTTTATGCCATTGATGTTGGATATGGCCAACTGGACTGGAAATTGCGACAAGATCCGAGAGTGGTGGTCATGGAACGCACCAATGCCCGGCATCTTCAATCCGGCGATCTACCTGTTGTTCTTGATCTTGCAGTGATCGACGCCTCGTTTATCTCCCTCGAATTGCTCATTCCTCCCCTCCTACCATTCTTTCAGGGGAAAATCTCCATTGTTGCCCTTATCAAACCCCAATTTGAAGTGGGAAAGGGAAAGGTCGGCAAAGGAGGGGTGGTCAAGGATGCTGCTCTGCACCAGGAAACGATTGAAAAAATTGTAACCTTTTCCGCGACGCTTTCACTGAAATGCAAGGGGATTACGGAATCCCCTCTCCTCGGTCCCAAAGGGAACAAGGAATTTCTTATTCATCTGGTTTCAGGAAAAAGAAAGTGAAGTATTTCTCATTCCTCTGGGAAAATATAAGAAGGGCATTCAAGAAAACATTGTCAAGGTTTGGGAGCATGAAACATTGAGGATGGAAACCTTTTTTTAATACTGGTATTATTTCTGAGACATGGTGAATACTGATAATTGAAGCGGGACAATCAACAATTACCCTCTTTAGCTGTCAATGCGACTTTTAAGCAACATGGGCATGTCGAATACCAAACGCTGATTTTTTTTGCTCAGCACTTGGTATTCCGGCAATATTTTTATTAAATGGTTCTCAGCAGGAACCAAGTACAAAGGAGTAATTCAAGATGCCGGAAGGAACAGTAAAATGGTTTAATGCGTCAAAGGGTTTTGGTTTTATTGAGCAGGACAATGGGAACGATGTTTTCGTCCATCATTCAGCAATTCAGGGAGAAGGATACAAATCCCTGGATGAGGGACAGCGGGTCAGCTTTGACATTGTCGAAGGCCCGAAAGGTCCGGCTGCCGAAAATGTTGTCAAGCTGTAACCTAAATTGAGCGATTTTCGAGTTCGCTGAAGATGCGCGAAAGAGGACATTCCGTTATAATCGCCTATACGGGATGTCCTCTGACAAAACAGATTCAGTGAAATCGGAAATCCCGGCGGGTTTCAAATTTTGAAAACTCTAATTAGTATAACTACCTTATAATAATTAAAAAATAATTGTATTCAAAATTTGAAACGCTCAATTTAGGTGTAAGATATGTAGTTACTAGTGAAAACATGGTAAAAGCCTCGCGTCTTGCGGGGCTTTTTGTCTGAATTACAGTCAGTAACCAGTTAGTAGAAATGATCAGCCAGATTTTGATAACTGTAAATAATCAAATCCTATCCTGAAATCACTTGGGGAAGATGTCTTCACTTGCCATCTTCCCCATTGTGCAGCAAATTCGAAAAAAGGAGCTGACACCAGACGTCCGCGGCTAGCGTCTCTCCCGGGTCTGTCTGCGACTTCTCTTCGACTCGTTCTTGCGCGGCCGGCGCGGCTCGCCGCCACCGGGGGGCAGGATACTCTTGTCCTCCGAAGCGGCCCATACAAAACGTGACTGCGATTTACTCCCCTTGTAGGCGGGGACCCGGAATCGTCGCACATGGAAGCTGCACTTCATCAAGAGCTGCTCGAATTCCTTACTCGGCCCAGCCGACCACACAGCCAGACACCCCTGTTTGCGCAGCGCGCGGCGACAGGCCAAAATTCCTTCATAACCGTACAAACGGCTGTTCCCTGAAGCGGTCATCGCGCTGGGACCATTATCGATATCCAGCAGGATCGCATCGAATCTGTTCTTCGAACGTGAGATAAGCTCGACGATATCGCCGGTCTTGAGGTCAACTCGTTCGTCCGCCAGTGGCCAGCCGTTGAGTTCCCCAAGGAACTCACGATTCCATTCGACTACAGTACCTAACAGTTCACCCACCACCACTTTAGCGTGGGGGCTGAGCATATCGAGAGCCTGGCGCAGAGTATAGCCCATACCCAGGCCGCCGATGAGTATGCTGGGCGCCTTGCGACCGGCCAGATGCGCACAACCCAGCCGCGCCAGCTCCAGTTCCGATTCATGGTGGCGACTGTGCATCAAATCCTCACCGTTAATCCTGATCAAGAAATCACGGTCATGCTGATTAAGCACCATCTCGCCTCCGTCTGGGGTCCGGGCGGTCGCTATTTTTACTCTTGGTTTCATGGTGGCACCCTCCTAGAACTCCTTCTTGGATGCCTTTTTGGCTTTCTTTGCGGCCTTTTTTTCTTTTGGAGACATGGCCGGTTTCTTCTTATCCGACTTAATGCTTTTGTGTTCTTTGCTCATGCTTTTCGCTCCTGATAAGTAAATTACAGCCCAGTCCGACTGAGCCTGATCAATGATGTCCTGTATTGCGTTAACCGGTTTTTCTCATCGCCTGGCAAGGTAAATACAATTGGTGTCGATGGTGATAAGCCTTTTTTTGTAAAGGGCGCCTATGGCCTTTTTGAAGGTTTTTTTACTGACTCCGAACAGGGAGTAGATATCTTCCGGCGGGCTTTTATCAGTAACCGTAATCCTGCCGCCATGGTCTTTTATGGTGTTAAGAATATCTTTCGAAATATCATCTACTCTTTGATAGCCTGACTGTTGCAGGCTCAAGTCAATTTTGCGGTCATCGCGTACTTTTTTTATGTAGCCTTTCAGCTGCTGGCCGACAACAAGCTTCTGAAACACTTCGTTTTTATAGACCATGCCTCCATAAGCATTGTTAACAAGCACTTTATATCCCAGATCTGTTTTATCATATATAATAAGATCCACCTCTTCGCCCTCCTCATAGTTCGGGGATTGCAGACTAAGAAATTTATCCAGTTTTGAAGAGGCTATGATGCGGTTTGTTTTTTTATCAAGAAAGACAAAGACTACATATGATTTGCCTTCCTCCATTCTGGCGTGCTGCTCTCTCTTTGGAACAAACAGATCTTTTTGCAGCCCCCAGTCCAGGTAAGCTCCCGATGATGACGTACCCTTCACCCGCAATTTGGCAAACTGACCGACAGTTGCATAGGGTTTTTGGGTGGTGGCCCGCAGATGATCTTTCGAGTCTGCATAAACAAAGACCTCAACCGCATCTCCTGGCTGGCACTTCTTGGGAACATACCTTTTCGGCAGGAGAATATCCCCTGACTCGCCACCATCAAGGTGGGCGCCATAGTCCTGCTTTCTTTTTATCGTAAGCGTATTTATTCTGCCGATCTGTGCCATTTTCTTCCCGGTAAATCGTTACGCAATAAGTGTGGTGAGAAACCCTCATTTTCACTGCACCCTCAGGGAAACCGGGTTCGCAGATACAGGGTCTCGACCTTTTTTCTGGCCCAGGGCGTCTTGCGCAGGAACTTGAGGCTCGATTTGATGCTGGGGTCTTTGGTGAAGCAGTTGATCGCGATATTTCTGCTCAGCCTTTCCCAACCATAGTGCGCAACCAGGCGGGTGAGGGTCATTTCCAGGGTGATGCCATGCAGCGGATTGTTGGGCTGGAGCATGCTCATGCCGCCTCCTGGCCCATGGTTTGCTTCAGGGCCAGGTAGAGTCTGCGCCCAACCCAGGCATCGGTGGCCGCATACTGGATCTGCTGCGGGGTGAGCACATCCTTAGCCCAGTTGGAGGTCTGCGCCCCCTTTGAGATGCGAAGACCCATGATTACTGCGGCTAAGCCCCGCAGGCCGTGGTTCTTGATTCCCGCCTTCTTGGCAAGATTGCCCAGATCCATAAATCCGGCCGCCTTGAAAAGGGCCAGCTTTTTGAGCTCGCGGATATCGTAGTCCAGGCTCACTCCGGCCTTGATGATGGCCGAATCAGCCAGGATCTCGCGCAGCGGCTTGGCAAGGCCTAGGTGTTTGAGTTGGAAAATGAAAACCTCGTCATCGCTGGCAAGCTGCAAAATTGAAGGCAGATAGCTCTCCCCCTTCTTGTAGGCAGGCCGCGTTTCCGTATCAAAGCCGAGCAGGGTGTGGCCGGCAAGCTTGTGCATTGCCGCAGCCAACTTGGCCCTGCTCCGGACTACGCTTATCCGCCCGGTCCAGCGCTCCATGGGGCACGCGTTTATCTCATCCTTGCTCATCCGCCGGTCAAACCCGGGCCGGTCTCTATCGCTTCGATTCATGTGTTTTTAGGTCGTCCGTTTTCTTTGTTTTAGGAGAGGATATCGAAAAAGTCCGACTCATAATAAGGTAGTTTGCATTTTTTCGCCATCTTGATATAGGAAAACAATGCGGGTTTGCAGAGACTGGGCTGGCCCACGGTTTCATTTTTCAATCGCCAATCTTTTTGACTCGTCCGACTGCACCGCTTTTCAGGCGGACTTTAATGCCATGGGGATGGGTTGGAGATTTTGTCAGGATATCACGCACAATTCCTTCTGTGAGTTTGCCGGATCGCTGATCCTGCTTTAAGACGATGAAAACCCGAAGGCCGGCTTTAATATCGCTCCGATTCATGTTGTTCATGATTGTTCTCTCTTTACTTTCATTATTGAGGAAGGTCTAACTATTTGCCGATGAGACAATCATTTAATTCTTGCTATTATTTTTCAAAATTGCTCATGAACGCCGGGGTGCCTTTGGCTTAATTACTCCACTCAATCGGATTGACTTTATAAAAGCCCTGCAGTTCTTGATAAAGTTCAGGATGTTTTTTCTTTAGTTGCGCCGGTTTTTCGAAAAATGTTTCGGTTGCGACAGCAAAGAATTCGGCCGGATCAGTGGCGCCGTACATATCCATCACGCTCTTTTTTCCTTGTATTGTTTTATGCTGGAGCAGCTCATATTCTTTTGAAAAAACCTGGGACCATGCCGAGTAAGCCGAACGCATCGCAAGGATGGGAGCCCCGTCGGCTCTGCCATTCTCTTGATCAAGTTGATGGGCAAATTCATGCATCGCCACATTATGGCCGTCCCGAAAATTTACCGCACCTTTTTTAACACTGTCCCAGGCCAGAACAACCGCGCCATGGTTCCATGATTCGCCAAGACGAACAGATGAGTCAGTTGGTTGTAAGTCTAAACGGTTAGGGGTGGTGGCCACATAGGTGCTTGGATAAACCAGGACGGAATACAGTTTAGGGTAGCAGTCGCCCTTTTGATTAAGCAGGAGCATAGAGGCCTGGGCGGCAATGGTTACCTTGATCTCGTCGGTCAAGGTAAGCCCACCGCATCCTTCAAAAGATTTTTCCGAAATAAATATTCTTATATAGTCATGGAGCTGTTGTTGTAACTGCGGAGACATCTTTTGATAGGGGGGAAGGTTAGCTATAAGGAATGCAGACCATTCCGGCGGAAAGGGTGTGCGCAACAATACCCGTCTTTTGTGCTGTTGGCGGGCCGTAGCCAAAACCTTAACGGCCCACACCGCTCCCCCGGCAATTACGAAAAAAATAATTAGTTTCATCTCAGGTTGTTACGTCCATAAAACAAAATAAATGAGAAGGATCACCACATTGTGAATTCAAATTGCCTATAAAAGAGTTGTGGAGTTTTTTACTAGCATCCTATAATTTGAAACAAAGCCCTAGTAAAATTGTACAAACCCGCAATGAGCTCGGCAATCGAGGTCTATGGTATGGAAAGCTTCTTTCTATTCAAAAGAGGAATACTACCGAGACTTTTGCCGCACTTCTTGGGTAATGGAAATCTCCGCCTATCTTCTTTAGTTGTTGTTCTCTTCTGTCTCATCCAGCTTTTTGGAACAATCAGATCGTACAGTAGCGAAACAGAATTTTTCGTTGTTCCTCCAGTCGCCTTTTCTTCCGATTATTTTCCCTGTTCTGAATGCCACAAAGATTTAGAAGCCAACCCTGAAAAGAGGAATCTCCACCAACATACCGAAATTGTCTACAAAGACCATGCTGAAGATGAACGATGGTGCCTGGATTGTCATGATCCTGCCGACCGAGATAAATTACTGCTTACAACCGGCGAAAAAGTAGGTTTTGATGCTTCCCACAAGATTTGCTGGCAGTGTCATGGGTCCCTCCATAATGATTGGCAACATGGGATTCATGGCAAAAGAATAGGAAATTGGGATGGCCGAAAACAATACTACCTGTGCGCCGCATGTCATAATCCCCACACTCCCGCTTTCAGGCCTATCACTCCCGAGCCCCCACCGGTTGCACCTGAAAAGACTCTAAAAAGGCGGGATAAATGAACCAGCCATTTTCAAGGAGAAAATTCCTCAAACTGACCGGTGCCGGACTGGGCAGCAGTTTTCTTGGCGGGTGTGGTAATGGCTTTGACTGGGAGTCATTTTTTCAAAAAAACTTTCAGGAGATGACGTCTGCAGAGAAAAACCGTGTCGTCCAAAGGCTTGAAAAAAAGTATTCCGGTCATTACGGCATGCCTGTCTCTGTGAGCGCGACCCCGGCCAGGGAGAATACAGTGTTTGGCTATGGACTTGATCTTTCATTATGTGTTGGCTGCCGACGTTGTGTTTACGCTTGCGTAAAGGAGAATAACATTTCCAGAGATGTGCAGATTCACTACATCCGGGTAGTAAAAATGGCAGAGAGTGAACGTAATCTGGAAAAAGCAGACCATTATTACTCTCCCGCCAAAGTTCCTGAACATGGCTCCTATTATATGCCGATCCAGTGCCAGCAGTGCGATAATCCCCCCTGTGTCAAAGTCTGTCCGGTCAAGGCCTTATGGCAGGAATCTGATGGTATCGTGGCAATTGACTATGATTGGTGCATTGGCTGTCGTGATTGCATGGCCGCCTGTCCATACCGGGCTATGAAATTCAACTGGCGCACACCGCATATTCCCAAAAATGAAATAAACGGTGAAACCCACTTTCTGGGAAATCGACCGCGGGTCCGTGGTGTGGTGGAAAAGTGTCATCTCTGCATCCAGCGGGTCAGAGAAGGACGATATCCGGCCTGCGTTGAAATATGCCCGGCCGGTGCCCGGAAATTCGGCAACCTCCTCGATCCTGCAAGCGAAATACGCATGGCGCTGAATCACTTCCGGACATTCAAACTCAAAGAAGAACTGAATACACAGCCAAAGTTCTTTTACTTTTTTTCTTTAGGGTAAATTTTTTATGGCAGACAACACACCGTGCAATAAAGAATTCAAACATCTTCTGGGGTGTTTGTTTCAGGTGCTGGTTAAAGGCGGCAACCTCTTTTATGGTTGGATGAGCGCTTTGTTCTGCCTGCTTGTCATCGGTATTTATTATTTAATCCCCCAAATGAGCGAAGGTCTGGTGGTTGCCAACATGAGAGAGCAGGTCTCATGGGGATTTTACATTGCCAATTTTTCCTTTCTGGTCGGAGTAGCTGCGGCTGCGGTCCTCCTGGTCATACCGGCATATCTCTACCACTTCAAAGCAATTAAAAAAATAGTCGCATTCGGCGATCTGCTGGCAATAACTGCGGTCATCATGGCGATTCTGTTTGTTCAGGTTGATACGGGCAGGCCTGAACGTTTCTGGCATTCACTTCCTGTCATAGGAACACCGAACATTCCCGACTCCATCCTGGGTTGGGACATCGTTGTGCTCAATGGCTATCTGCTCATCAACCTCGTCGTTGTTATGTACATGATTTCCAGCACCTATCTCGGCAAAGAACCTAACAAGCGATTTATCATGCCGCTTATTTTACTCTCCATTCCCTGGGCAGTGATGCTTCACAGCGTCACCGCCTTTATTTTCAACGGCCTTGCGGCCCGGCCTTTCTGGAACGCCTCGATCCTGGCCCCTAGATTTCTCGCCTCAGCCTTCTGTGCCGGACCGGCTCTGATGATTCTCATCTTTCAGGTTTTACGAAAGGTAACAATTTTTGAGATCCGGGATTCGGCAATATTCAAGCTGGCGGAAATAATATCCTATGCAATGGCAGTAAATATTTTCCTGCTCATTGCCGAAGTCTACAAGGAGTACTATTCCGATACCCTGGAATTTGCACCAATGATATATCTTTTCCTGGGATTGGATGGGCACAATACTCTTGTCCCCTGGATATGGACGGCGATGTTCTTTAACCTCATCGGGTTTCTTCTCTTCCTCATCCCGAAAACAAGAAAGAATTTCATGACGCTTAATATCGGCTGCGTATTGATTTTTATCGGTATCTGGATCGAAAAAGGACTGGGGTTGATTATCCCCGGTTTTATTCCTGATCCACTTGGTGAAATCTATGAGTATATGCCTTCCCGCAATGAAGTCATGGTGGCCGTCGGAATCTGGGCCTTTGGCGCCATGCTCTATACGCTGATGGCCCGCATCGTCATTGCCGTTGATACCGGCAAATTGCGGCATCCATCTGCTGCGCCTCTTGTCCTTGATGATGAAGAAGGATTTATTGCCAGGGATATCATGTCCAGAGGTGTCCTGTCTGTTTCACCGGAAACCCCGATTGAAGAGGTGCGTACCATTCTGGTTTCCAATAAGATAAGCGGCGTGCCGGTGGTGGCTGCGGATAACAAGGTCGTTGGCGTTGTTTCTGAAACAGACATTGTTTTCGGTTTGATTTACCAGGAACCGCACCTTGTCGAAACGCTGAAATCCATTGTAATGCCTCGGAGCCGGGAGCGGGAAGAAAAAGCCGGCAATGTTGCCGGAGAAGTCATGACTTCTCCGCCAATTACCGCGTATGAGGATACTCCGTTAACGGAGCTGACGCAAATTATAGCCGAAGAACGAATAAGCAGAGTGATTATCATTGACAAAGAAATGCATCCTGTCGGGATCGTTTCGCAGATAGACATTGTCAAATCCCAAGGGTCGGGACGATCCGTCAAACCGGGCATACCTCATTCTGGCTCCTATTTCTGACCCTGCGGACTACTCCCCTATAACGCCAAAGCCTCCTCAGTGGCGCTTCTTAAGGCAGAGCCGAGATTGCCGGGCGCGGCGGCATCCCCCACCGCCACCACCTTACCCACCTTGCCATTCAGTTCCCGCACCAGTTGGTTTACCGGCTCGGCATTAACAGCAAGAATTACGGTATCTGCCTTCATTGTGATTTCATCACCATCATTATTTATCAGATGAACCGTATCTGCTGCAATGGCAGTCAAACGGGTTTCCGTTATGATCCTGACCCCTTTTTCTGAAAGTCTGGCCAGAAGCTGCCCCTTGGGGAGTTTCTTCATCTTGCCGAGCACATCAGATAGTATCTCTACCACAGTGACTTTCCGTGCAGGATTTGCCAGCCAGTCAGCGGTTTCACAACCCAGTTCGCCGCCGCCGACAATGATACTATTGGCGCCGGTCGGCAGGTCTTTTTCATAGAGATCCCGGGCGCTGCTTACATGCGGCAGATCGATACCGGGAACAGGGAGAGTGCCGGGCCTGGAGCCGCAGGCCACAATCACCACGTCCGGCGCCCGGGCAATAATTTCATCTGCTAAAGGTTTGCGGCCCATATGAACTGTAATCCCACTGTGCGTGAGGCTGTGTTCCAGGTAACGCAAGGCCTCGGCCATTTCTTCTTTGCAGGGGGCGATATCAGCCAACCTGATCTGACCGCCAAGCCGGTGTTGCTCCCATAATTCCACCTTATGCCCTCTCTGGCCCGCAATAACCGCCGCCTGGATGCCGCTGGGTCCGCCGCCAATCACCGCGACCTTTTTCCGCTTCACCGCCGGAGTAAGCTGCCAGCGATATTCATTACCCACAAAGGGATTCACCGAGCAGCATCTGCCCATACCTGCGACCCCTTTATCAGCGCAATCCTCCAGGCAATATACACAGCCCCGGATATCCGCTGTTCTGTTACGTAAGGTTTTGTTCGGCAACTCAGGATCTGCGAGAAGTGCCCTGGCCATGGCAACAAAATCAGCATTTTTGTCGGCAATGATCCTCTCCCCCAGCTCAGGTCCGTTTATCTTGCCAATTGCCACCACAGGAATAGTGACCGTACTCTTCATCCGGTCCGCCAGATCACGCAAAGGGCCGGGTAATGATTCATGCCCCGGAATGGTCATGTGTTTTGTGGATTTATTACCGCCATTGGCAACAAGAGCATCAGCACCCGCTTTTTCCGCCAGAGCCGCAATCTCACCGGCCTCATCTGTTGTCAGACCACCCTCCACAAACTCATGGCAGACAAGTTTTACCAGTACCGGATAATCACTCCCCGCCTCCTGTTTTACCTTGGCAATAAGCCGAGTCAGGAAACGGCTCCTGTTTTCCAGACTGCCGCCCATCTCATCATCACGTTTGTTGAGCAGGGGCGAAAGCAGCTGGGCAATCAAGCCTCCATAGCTGGCCTGGATTTCCACGCCATCATAGCCGATCTTTCTTGCCTGCCCCGCGCCGTTAGCCATAATCTGCATAATCTCCTCGGCATCTTCAAGAGACATACCGTTTGCCAGGGGAAGATTCCATTTCCCACCCTTCTTTTTAGCGCCTGCAACCTCTTGGTCAAAACTTCGCTCCTTGGGATAGTTCAGGTGCATGAAAGCCTTGGCATCTTCGGCGTGTATGGCATCAAGCAGTCCTTGTATACTTTGTATATACTCCGGCCCATCAAACCGCAGTTCATGGCCACCCTTATAGCCCCGTGGATAATCAAGGCAGGGGCAGTCCAGGATAATCAGGCCGACCCCACCCTTTGCCCGGGCCCGGTAAAATTCCAACATCTTTGGATTCACCCTGCTGTCCGTGGCATACTTGGTTGGATACAGGGGCATGATGATCCTGTTTTTCAACAGACATTCACCAATGGCGCCACTTGAAAAAAGATGGGAAAAAAGCATGGGATACCTCCCGAACGGCCGGGCTGGATTAAAAATTGAAGATTGTCGTAATCGTGTTTTTGACGATTCCGACAATCTTTACCCTTGACATTATTTATGGACTTGCCCCTTGTCAAACAGAAAGTCGCGGTGGGAATGCCGATTATTCGGCACCCCCCGAACAGATCCCAGCGTGCACTGTTAACACCTGAATCTTACAGCATGACAACATTTTCCAATGCCTCCCCGGAATTTTGTTAAATCAATAAAGCATGTCCCCTTGCCCTGTGAGCCATTATTTTTCAAGCTGACACCCAACCAGGCTGTTGGTGTGGCAGGATGAGGAGAAGGGGAGAAAGTTAAAAAGTGAAGCCTGACCCGAAATTCGCGAAATTCGTCCATACAATCACGCAATATAGCGCAATATATTTTTAATTATACTTGCGCATTATTGCGCAATACTGCATAATGGCATAAATAGAGGTGAGATACATGAGACCTGACCCCAAAATAGAAAAAGCGCTTCTCAGGATCCAGGGTATAATCATTGAGAGCAGCAAGAGCCTCGATACAATTACCGAGACTGAGGCAGACTTCCTTCACCGTCAGTCTCTTATCAGTACTGTCGGCGCCTCGACCCGTATTGAGAATGCCGTTCTTACCGACCAGGAGATAGAATGGGTGGATTCAACAATTGGGGCGGACGGCAGGACGACAGCATTTCTTGCCAATAAAGACTTTATCCTGGATAAACTTTCCAAAGACCGTGAGCGCAGCATCGAGGAAGTGGTAGGCTGCAGAGCGCTGATACAGATAATATATGAACAATATAATGAGCTGCAGCCGATTACAGAAACTCATGTCCGCGGCCTGCATCACGAACTGCTGAGGTATTACCCGGAAGCTTTGTCATATGCCGGTAACTATAAAACCGTGCCAAACAAGGTCATTTCACGCAACCAGGGAACAGGTGAAGAAATGGCTGTACTGGATCCTGCCCCACCGGGAGTCATCACCGAAACAGCAATGGCCGAGCTGTTGGCATGGTATAACGTTGCTGCCCCTGAAGCCACCTGGCCTCTCGTTGTCGCCGTGGAGTTCGTCTTCAGGTTCCTGGCAATCCACCCCTTTCAGGACGGCAACGGACGCCTTGCCAGAGCACTGCTCCTCCTGGTGCTCCTCCAGAATGGAGATAAATACATGAAAGCCGTGCTTCCCTGTATATCAATTGACAGGAGTATTGAAAAAAACCGGGCCCGATATTACACGGTCCTGCATCAGGCCTCCGAGGGGAAATTCTTTACTGATCCAGCGAAATACAATCTGGAGCCGCTTCTCCGGTATTACATAAAAATGCTGGAAAGTGCGCTGCAGGACATTGAAATGAACCGCAAAAAGTTTGACAATCTGGGAAAGCTTTCGGAAACCGCTCTGGCAGTATTGCATTGTTTTAAGGCCAGCCCCGAGAAAAAATTGCGGATTTCCGATATTGAGGCAGAACTGGCAATACCCCGCAGGACTTGCCAGTATGCCCTCAAAACCCTATCACAAAAAGGCTTCTTGCAACACCTGGGCAGCGGCGCCGGCAGCCGCTACCAGCTTATCTTTTAATTCAATTTTTACGTTCTTCATCCTTCAACCTGTATTCCTTAATGTCATATTAAATACGGTGCTGCCGTAATTCACAGATTTAACTGTTTGAAATAATAAATTTTATTCTGTGCTCTCTGCGCCCTCTGTGAGAAATAAAGACTTTTTGCGGATTTATCAAAATTCACAATTCAAAACTTCTTCCTATCAAAAATATTGATTGACTTCAATGCTTTATGGATATAAGTTGATTGCTGTTTTGGCAAACAGGTCTATAATGCTGCCGTGCAGAGTAATCCTGGTCCCATTCTCAAAAGGATGAATCTGAATCTGCAAATTGACAGGGAAATAAAAGCTGTGATATTTGAGAAGATGTGGTCGTAAAATGCGACTACCTTGATAAATTGAAATTTTCTTCAGCATTGCCATATGCTTTCAACGAACATGGCGCCTTTATGGCGCAGAATAAAAGCCGCAACGGAAAATTACGATGAGCAATCTCATTCCTGCAGAAATAATTCAGAATAAAATCTATTTCATCCGCAGCCACAAAGTCCTGTTGGACCGCGATCTGACAGAACTCTACGGTGTTGAAACCAGCCAGTTGAAAAGGGCCGTCCGAAGAAATTTCGACCGTTTTCCAACAGACTTCATGTTTGAGTTGACAAAAGAAGAGTTAGAGAATTGGAGATGCCAATTTGGCACCTCAAGTTGGGGTGGGACACGATATCCACCAATGGCCTGCACCGAACAAGGTGTTGCCATGCTCTCCAGCGTCTTGAACAGTAAGAGAGCAATCAAGGTGAATATACAGATTATACGGACCTTTACCAAGCTGCGGCAGATGCTGGCCACCCATGAGGATTTGAAAACTAAAATTGAAGAGATGGAAAAGAAATACGATGAAAACTTTCAATTTGTTTTTGAAGCTATCAAGCAACTGCTTGAGGTAAATGAAAAGCCGAAGAAGAAAATAGGCTTTTGAGAAGTGTGTGAAAAAATAAATCTGGCTTTGTTACTGGTTAATGTTGTTTTAATAAGGGGTGTACGGTACATCAGGCTAATAAGGCAACAACGCAGCCTGACCCTCTTCCGACCGCTGATAAGAGCAAGCAAAGACCCCCAGTTCATGGTGTCCCCAGAATTTACCTTGCCGAAAAATCTACATTTTATCCCTTAATAGCAGCCATGAACCTGAACTAAGTGATACGAAAAAGGAAAACTCTCTCTGACAAAACCTAACAAGCAGGTTTGTTGACGTAAACAGAATTTTGCATCATAAAGATGGCAAAGGACTATAGAAATGAAATACTTAGCTTCCCAGTTGGTCTACTTTATCCAGAATACAACAATGAGAAAAAACTTGCGGAGCCTCAGTAAGTTCCTGATTGTTATTGCGGCAAGCATAATGATCTACAGTATGATCTACAGTATCCTTTTTCATTTTATTATGGAGTATGAAGGGAGACAGTATTCGTGGATAACCGGCTTTTACTGGACATTGACTGTAATGTCAACGCTCGGTTTCGGTGATATTACATTTACAAGCGATCTGGGGCTCGCCTTTTCGATGATTGTTCTTCTATCGGGCATCGTTTTCCTGCTGATCATGCTCCCCTTTACCTTTATTCGCTTTTTTTATGCACCCTGGCTGGAATCCCAGGCCCAGTTACGTACACCGCGTGATCTGCCGGAAGGCACGGAAAACCATATAATCATGACGAACTATGAGCCTATCGCAATGAGCCTCATAAGGAAACTGGACCAATATGATTTTAAATACGCTGTTGCTGTGCAGGATACTCAGGCTGCGGCAGAGCTTCTGGACATGAATGTAAGGGTAGTTATTGGAGAACTTGACAATACCGAAACATATCGGAATCTGAGGGTAGAAAAAGCCGCCCTCGTTTTGGTAAATAATGATGACATGCTTAATACAAACATTATTGCCACCATACGGGAAGTCTCGAAATCTGTTCCCATCAGTACCCTTGCAGATGCATACGATTCGATTGATATCCTTGAACTTGCCGGAGCAACGCACGTCTTTCAATTTACCAGGATGCTGGGCATTACGATGGCGCGGCATGCTCTCGGAGTGTCTGCACAGGCCAATATAGTCGGCTCTCTCGGCGGTGTCCTTATCGCCGAGGCCTATGCGGCCCATACACCGTATGAAGGAAGGGAACTCATAAAGAGCGGCCTGCGCGAGAAAACAGGAGTTATTGCAGTTGGAATATGGCAGAGAGGGGAATTTGAAATTCCGAGACCACAGACAGTTATTCATCCTTATTCTATCCTCCTGCTTGCAGGGTCGGAAGAGCATTTCAGAAGGTACGATGAATTTGTCGGCAGCTCTCAAACCTGTGCAGCTCATGCTGTAATATTGGGAGGGGGCCGGGTGGGCCAGGCCGCTGCCGACACGTTAGAAGAACTTGGTATTGATTACCGCATTGTGGAAAAAAACAGGGATTCCATTAAAGACGATAACAAATATATTCTGGGAGATGCAGCTGATATTCATGCACTTGAACGGGCCGGCGTTTCTGTAGAATCTCCCTCTCACGCACGATGATGACATTAATATTTACCTGACTATTTACTGCAGGGAGTTACGGCCCGACATACAGATTATCAGCAGAGCCACACGAGACCGCAATATCAGTAAGCTCTATTCAGTAGGGGCTGACATTGTCATGTCATATGCTTCCATGGGGGCAAATAAAATTGTTAACATTCTCAAACCGGATGAAATACTGATGCTGGTCGAAGGATTAAATGTATTCAAGGCACCTGTCCCAGCTTCTTTAACAGGGAAAATACTTGCTGAAAGTCAGATAAGAAGAAAGACGGGGTGTAATGTAATTGCAATCCGTTCCGGCGTTTCTTTTAACGTCAATCCTGATCCAACTGTTAAGTTAAAGAAAAACGAAGAACTTATTCTTATCGGCACGGCCGAGGCGGAAAAAGAATTTAAAAAAGTCCTTTCTTAAAAAGAGACTACATGCAGTATTTCATAAAATGCGGAAACTTGATAACACCACATTTGCCAATCAATAGAAATAAAGATTCGCCTGTACTATCTCAATCTTACTCAGATGGGCAGGGCATATTCTTGGCGTCTGTCCCTGTTACTCCTGAGGTCTACATCGCTTCCGCTGTCTTTGCTCCTGCGGTCTGTTCCGTTGCGCTTTTCAGGACCCATATACAGGTAACGGAAGCGCCACCCTCTAAAGAAAATAGAATTGCCGAAGATGCATAAAAAGCTAGCGGAGCACCGCAGACACCGATATTGCCTGGTCCCAGGAATGAAACGCATCCACCATTTACGTGAGATTCTTATCCGAGCCGCTCTGTAGCACAGAGGGCAATGTATACCGAAAATAATTTGAAACATCTACAGCCATCCTTGATGCAGTAATATAAATATTCTTCTGACTAAAGGAGTTTTTTCTACACCGTCTAAAAAGATTGGGTAGCCTATTGAGGGACAGATAGCCTGGTGTAAAAATTTATGAAATTCAATATATTTTAGAGATTGATAGGAGCAACAGTCAAGATGTTTCCAAAATGACCTGCCAGAAGGGCAAATTTTTCCCTCTCTCAATTTTCTATCAGGTGTGGGATGTGAATCTTTACCTGACCGTCTTCAGGGGGCCAGATATTTTTTCAGCCACTAAAGAAAAAGGCCAGGAGAAGAAAAAGTATTTCTCAAGCCTATATTTTTATCCAAAAGTATCCCGGCTAGTCATTACCAGCTCCCTTGCGGTGACTGGTTTCGCCATAAATCCTTTTAATCCGTCTCTATTCTGCCAATTCAAGCCATTGGCGTGCTTCATAAGCATTATCGAATATTTCCATCTCAATAGATGTATCTTCCATCATAGTTATGTATAGCCTCAACATTCCATACACAACGGTTGAAGAAGGAGGAGCTACAAAGGCTATTTTGGTATTGCCAAAACGGTCTAATGATTGTTTGTCAGCAAGAATCCGTTCATGTAATTCATCTGTATATGGAAAGCTGT
>CALZHT010000033.1 GCA_945787445.1 uncultured Desulfobulbaceae bacterium | reverse complement strand
TCACATCGGTAAAACTGCCTATGGCAGGACGTATTCTCTAAAAAAGAGCGCTGCCATTTTTGTGAGCTATTTCCAGAATGCAATCTCAAAAAAAACAGTGTCATCAAATATGATTTTCTGTCAAGTAGTAAATTTTTTCCAAACCAGAATTACCTCATAAATTTACATTGGGAATTTAACATCTGTTTCGTTGCTAGGCAAGAAGAAAAGAGATCATTTCCGGGCATGATTTGTTGCTGTTTCCATCTAATGAACAGGTTTCGAATTCGAATCGAAAACAAAATTATCTAACAACGAGACAATAATATCCGATATACTATACTGCAGAATCTTTAATGAAAGGCTTATGGATATGAAAAAAATTATTCCTATTGCGTTGGTTATATTTGTCTTTGCAACAGCATGTTTTGCAGCAGAATTCCGTGAAATAATGTTGAAGGATGGTAGCGTGATTACCGGAGAAATAACTTCTTTTGACGGCAGTCATTACACCATAGAAAGCAATAGTTTGGGAACGGTTACCATAGCAAGCGCGCAAATTCTAGCAATTCAGACACCTGCGAGGATCAATAGCGCTGCTCCACAACCTAAAATCTTGCAAAACGACCTGAATTCTGTGCAAAAGCAAATGCTGAAGAACAAAGAGGTCATGGGTCTCATTGAATCGATGCAGCATGATCCTCAAGTTCAAGCCATTGTAAATGATCCCAAGATCATGCAGGCCATTGCTGCCGGAGATTTTCAAACCTTGTTGAATAATCCCAAATTTAAAGCATTAATGAATCATCCCACCGTCAATCAAATCAAAGACAAAGTACTTCAATAATTGTTTCGGAAACAGGGGCAGGGAACATTACTCACGTGCTTGGTTTCCTAATACCAGTCCATTTCATCGGCAAGCTCGTTAAAATGGGATTACAGGATAGTATGAGTTTTTGATTTGTTTTCATTTTTCTAAATGGAACAAAGTTCTCAGTGGCAAAATCTCACTCGCCACAGTATAAATTCAAAATTAACAATGAGATGGCGAGGCCCTTTTTTCATCGAAACAGTTTGTTTAAAATTATTGATCCCTCAACATAATTGAAAAAAACAATGGGAAACCATATTTGCCCATGGTGGCTGGCCTACACATTTGACAATCCGCTCCGTACCATCTTCCATAAGCCAGACCGGATCTTTTCCCCATATGTGAAACCCGGTATGACCGTTGCTGATATTGGTTGCGGTATGGGCTACTTTTCAATAGGTCTTGCCAAGATCGTAACAGACAGCGGCAAGGTTATCGCTGTTGATTTACAGCCGAAGATGTTGGAAAAATTGGAGAAGCGAGCTGAGAAGGCCGGGGTGCTTCATCGCATTCGAACCCATCTCTGTGAGGAAACCGATATCGGAATCACAGAACCGATTGATTTCGCCCTGGCGTTTTGGATGGTCCATGAAACCCCTGATGTGGAAATTTTTTATAAACAGGTCTTCTCAATTCTGACCAACTCAGGAATGCTCCTGGTTGCCGAGCCGAAAATGCATGTTTCCCGTAACGATTTTGATAAAAGTGTGGCAATGGCCCGGAAAATAGGCTTTCAGCACGTTGCGAGTCCTCATATATCGTTCAGTCATACAGTTGTATTAGCAAGGGATTCCGGGAGCTGAACCGTTCCCATCACCGGCGGCGATACCAAACAGGGTATGTTGGAAGGAGAAAAAAAGAGAAAGACGTGAATATGTTCTTTCTTTAATAAGAAAACCCCGCCTCCCTAACTAAGAACCAGGGAGGCGGGGTTTTCCGATCATGGGGGGTGATCAACAATTAAGGCGCTGGCGGCGTTGACTCACCTGGATGGTACGTCAACGTTACTTTAAAGTAATAGGGGGCGTTGTGGCCCCAGTCGTCATCCGGGATTGGATTGGCACTCATCTGTCCGCCGCCGCTATCCAAATTGACATAGTTAAAATCGCTGATGCCCAGATAGAAGCGGTCGTTCTGCCAACCGTCGCCAATCCAGAACGGCTGCCCCGCATCCGGAATGGTCACATCGAGCACCTGCGAAGTCAGATCCGGATCTGCATAGGCTGCTATCACACCATCCTGGTCCTCGAAGTTGAGGATATCGTCGGTGCCCGGGGTCCGCTCGATAACGATGCCGTTGGGCGGATTGGAGCCGCTGGCCCGGTCTCTGTACAGTTTCCAGGTGTACTCCACATCACTGCCCGGCGCATAGAGGGTGATTTCGATGTCATAGTACCACTGGGTATCGGAACCCATGGGCGCTATGTCGAGTTGGAAGAAGTCCTGGTCGCCCTGGTAATCGATGTATCCGGCGATCCAGTCGGAAGTCCACTGGTTGCTGGCATCCAGGGCGTCAACCTCCAGCAAGGTTGTATTGGTGTTGAAGTGAGGCTGGTACCGGCTGTAAATCTCCAGTTCTACATCGATGTAGTCCGTTGCAGCCATTGCCCTTTCATAGATCTCACTAAAATAAAAGGTTGTTTCCCCGTCTTTGGCAGGGGGATCGGCTAAAGGCACCGGCACCACGTTCGCCTGCAAACTGTATTGGGCATCATCGCCGTCATCGGCCTGTCCGTCAATGACCTTGAAATAATAGGTGGAGTTGGCGGTAACATACAAGCTGGTTTTCATGCGGGTGGGTCCGTCTTCACCGTAATTGTCCGCCAACCGTTTGAGTTCGTCTCCCAACATAATGTTGACGGTATAATCAACCAGGGAAGCTTGTTGGGTGTCGAAGAAAAGTTCGAGGATTTGCGGCTCTGCGGCAGTAGCCGTGACATCGATCTTGAACCAGTCCTCATCGCCGCGATAGGCAATCTTACCGGTGGAAGGATTGCCGGAGATCAGTTCATCAGCCGCAGCAATATCGTCATTACCGTCACCTGCGGATTCGGGCGGATCGGAAATTTCCAGTACCTCAACAGTGACCGTATACAGATCGCCGTCGGCAAGCGGTTGGCCCGGCGCAGCACTGACCGTTACATAGTAGTCGCCGGCCCCGGCCAGGATCTGGCTGGTAAAAGGGGGCGCTCCGGTCCTGATATAGTGTGAAAGAGCAACATTCTGGTTTTCGTCTCTTACTTCCAGCAGATAGTTGAAATCCCCGATCAGGGCCCGGTCATCGTCAAAGGTGATCCGCAGCACTCGGAATAATCCGGGGCCCGCATCGGTGAGGGTGATTGTGTACCAGTCTTCATCAGTCTTATAGGCCAGTGCGCCTTGCGCCGCGTAGGTCGGGTTCGCAGACCCCGCCACCGCACTCATTGCATCGGCCGTGGCCGCACTATCGTTGCCCATGGCCTCCTGGACGGTAACTGATGTCACGCAAATGATATAGGGCGAGGAGGGGTCTGCGTCGTCCCGGCCCTGATCATCAACCACCACATAGTAGCGGCCTGCGGTAAGATAATGCACCATATTGTACGAGTTGAGTTGCGCGGTCTGCAGCGATTCTATGGTAGTACCGTTTTCGTCGTAAATATCAAAACCCAGGTGGATTGGCGAGTTGGCCAGCGGTTGGAAGGTAACGTTAACCGCATATACGCCGGCTGTATCGACCCGGAAGGTAAAGCAGTCTGCATCGCCCACCTCGGCGATACTGTCCGTTTGGCAGGTGGCAGGATCATCCACCGTGATCGAGACTGCATCGGCAAAGGTATCCCCGCCTGTGCCGTTCCCTTGATATGCGGTGGCCAGGCGGTATTGATAGGTGTCCGAGGCATCATCATCCATATGGTCGCGCACCGCTATAAAAAAGGACGCTGGGGTGCTGACCGGGATATTCATGTCTATGTCGGCTGGCCGGTATGCATTGTCTGGTGCCTCGGCCCCGAAAAGGCGTCTGCCGATTCTGCCGTTGTCATCTGCAAATACTGTAACGCTTAAGGCAACTTCAGGATTCGTCGTGGTGCCCGTACATTTGATGTTTAATACGCTGTTGGCTTCCACCGCGGAAAGGTGATACCAGTCCACATCTTTTATAGGGTTAATGGTGCCCTCGGCCGTCTGCCCGACCTGAAGTGCTTGTACTGCAGAGCCGTTGCCGCTTGATCCTTCGCCCCCGCAGGCCGCCAAACATAATATCATGGCTGCAATCAATAGTATCGTTTTCATTGCTTACCCCCTCTATCTATTGAATAAGTTCAAAATCATAGGTATCCAGCAAAATACTGCGCGTGTTGTCTTCGGAGTTAATCAGCACCTCGGCCATTCTGAAAATCGGCGGTGAATCGGGCATGTCTTCCGGTACCTGGGCAATAAAGAGCCGGATGAGGTTGTCGCCGGGATTGAGGTAGAGTGATCCCTCCGTTTGCATGATGCTTATATTGGATATGGTAAAATCATACTGTCTGACGTATGAGGTAACGGTGTCATCCACCAGTATGGGGTCCATGCCCATGTCCCGCAAATCGTAACTGTAACCGTACCGTTCCCTGACTAGGGGATCATTGGTGGTCACATTGGTGTGCCGTTGGGCCTCCAGCCAATCCACTGATCCGTCAAAATCGGTGTCATTGGTGACCTGGGCCTCGAATGGATTCATGCCCACTCGGAATTCAATGCCGTCCGGAATACCGTCGCGATCGGTGTCCGGATGACGGTAGTCTGTTCCTTTGATACTCTCCTCGCAATCGGTGAGCCCATCCCGGTCAAAATCCCTCCAGGTGCCGTCCGGCGGCAAGGGGCAATTGGAGTCCCAGACGAGCGGATCGAGTTCATTACCGGTCGGGCTGGATTCCACCTCGAAAAAATCGGACATGCCGTCGCCGTCGGAATCCCAGTTTTGCGGGTCACAGCCGTAGGTTGTTTCATGTTCATCGGGGAGTCCGTCGCCGTCGCTGTCGTGATATATATTATCCACTCCCGGTAATGCGTTGTAGTTATAGGCAACCAAATATTTGACCATGTATTCCGCAGTGAGCCTCATATCCACAAGCTGGATGAAGTCGATGGCCTGGGCGCTTTCGAATTCCCGGCATTGGCCGTTGCCGATCTGCGCCATTTCACAAAGGATTCTATATGCTTCGGCTCGCGGCACTTCATAACCAGGGCCCTGGAACAGGGCAGAGAGGAAAAAGGTATGAAAGTTGAACGAGCCAACCCCTTCGGCATTCACCATGTCATAAAGACTCTGCATTGCCTCCATGATGGCGGTTTCTCGGACCGGCTCACCCACATCATCCAGGCCGTCGCTGAAAAAGATGACGATATACTTGGTGCGCATCCTGCTGTCGCGGTCGTCGTTTAGGCTGATGTCACGCAGGATATCGTCCCGCATGGTATTGATGGTGCCCACGTAATCGGTATAGGAGTTGTTGTCGGCTTGTTGCAGAACAGAATTGATCTCCACCGGATCCTTGGTGAAACCGAAGCCGTTCTGGTTGCGGGTCCGGGCAAATACTGAACCGTGCCAGAGCATGATCTCGAAAGAAACGTTCTCCAGATTATTATATTGGTCAATAAAGGCCTGGGTCGCGGCGAGCCGCAGACCGCTGGGATCTGAGCCGGCGCCGCCCCCTATGCCCGGTGCTGCGCCCATGCTGCCCGAGCAATCAATGGCAAAGAGGATTTTTACCGGAAAGACTATCTGGTCGGCGCTTTCGGTAAGAAAACTGCCGGACAAGGTGGCCTGTTGCCGGGCAGTAATCCGCTCCAGCGGCGGCGAATCGCCGCACCCCGCAATCACCAAAAGAATAGCAGCACTTACCATTCGAAAAATATTACCCATCACAGACATCGCCTATGCCGTCCTGATCAGCGTCAGCCTGGTCGGCGTTGGCTGTTTCCGGACAATTGTCGCATGAATCTCCCATGCCGTCGCCGTCCATGTCGGTGTTGGTGAACGACCGGAACCGTGGACAAAGATCCTCATCCGCCCCAGGCGTTTCCGGGAAACCATCATTATCCCAGTCCTCATCACAGATGTCGCCGTGGATGTCACCAACGAGATAATCATCACTGTTTTCCTGGAGCGGATTGGCCATCAGGTTGCAGTTATCAATGCCGTCCGGAATGCCGTCTCCGTCATCGTCCTCGTCACAAGCATTGCCCATGCCATCACCGTCCGTGTCCAATTGGTCCGGGTTGTGCATAAGGGGACAGTTGTCTGCTATGTCATCCATACCGTCGTTGTCGTCATCCGTGTCGCATACATCACCTCCGCGCCTTGCCTCGGCTATTTGGGTGTTGCCCGCGTCATTGTCTGAATCGATTTGATCATTGTTGGCAATCTCCGGACAGTTGTCGCAGGCATCGCCGTGGTCGTCACCATCTGTGTTGCTGCCCTGATCGTTGGGATCATGGGGACAGTTGTCAAATATTGTCTGGGTGCCGTCCAGATCATTATCATCCATGATGTAATAAAGCGGTCCCAGGTTGTAGGCCACAATGACCGGCCCGCCACCGCCACCGCCGCCGCCGACCCCGCCCGAGGGCGGCGAACCGCATTGAAAATAAGCACATTCGTCAAAATAATCGCTGGCATCCAGCCCAAAGCACACCCAGGGCAATGCCATTGATACCGATAGAACCGTTAGCGCTGTTAAGATCGACTTTAAATTCTTCATATTTCACCTCGCTTTTTGAAATAAAAGGTTGGTTGTGCTTTTTATTAGTCTCAGTCAAGGTTAATACTCCTGCCTTTCGGGAGGCAGCTTTACCTCGTATTTGCTATTTTCGTGCTCGTGCGCGTAATCGTAATCGATTATCCTTGTATTCATAATCAAATACGTAAATGCTTCCTTTTCGATTACGATTACGCGCACGAGCACGAGCACGATACAAACGGCTCTATTTGACCCGTATCCGGATTTTCAGTCCTTATCATGCAAAACCAACTGTCTTTTGCCCACTGTACTTGGGCCGCCGAACCATGTCTCCTTTCCGCGGTAATCATCTGGTCTCTTCCGCAAACAGCACGATCTCGGCAAGGCTTTGATCATAAGAAACTATATGGGCTTTGTTGCTGCCATCGAACCAGATGGAGTTGTACAATCCGATATTGCCTTGTGAGGCCACGGTCTCGGTTTGCCAGCCGCTTGCTGTTTTACGGGCAAACTTAAGGTCTTGGAGATTCCTGTATGTCGTGTATGCCCTTTCGTCGTAATAGGCAATTGCCGGTGCACCGCTACTGTCTAGCGACAAGCTGCAGTGGTTCCCGCAGATAGATCCGTCGTCCACTAATTCAGTCAGCCATTGCCCGTTATCTTGGTAAGCAAAATGGAGGGCTCCTTCTTCAATTTGGTTGCCGTAAATCCCTTCTTTTTCGAGATAGTAGGCGACGGCAAAGGTGGAGTCTTGTTTAAGCGCCGGGCTGATGGAGGATATGCGTTGGTTTTGGTTTATGGTTGCGACCCACTCGCATTGCCACTGGTCATTGATTTTTCTGGCCATCCGCAATCCCTTTGTGCCGTCGGCCATCTGGCCGTAGAAAAAGATCACCGGCTGTCCATCCTGGCCCAATAGGATCTTGCAGTGATATCCCATGGAGTTTTGAATGCCCGTGCCAAAGGTCGGATAAGTGTTAGCTTCGTCCACGGTTTCCTCGATGATTTGGGTGGAGGCAAAATCGTTGGCTGCTCTTTTCACATAGAAAAGATCGGGAAAAATACGCACCGTTCTGTCACACCCTTCGTAATAGAATTGGTAGCAGATATGGACGGCACCGTCGCCGTCAACCGCTGTTGAAGCGTGGATGCCGGCAAGGCCGTCGGTGAATACCGGGTTTCTAACGACATAGCCCTTGCCGCCGATGTATTCCGACCACTGGCTGTTTTCCTTGGCGCCGAACATGACATCGGATTGCCATGGTTTGCCGCAAGCATTCAAGGTGCCGCCCTGATAAACAATCACCGGTTGGCCGGTGCTATCCAGGGCCATGGTAAGGAAGGTGCAATTGTCCAGTCCCTGGTCGGAAGGATCGGCAGGCTGCGGCGGGTCAGGAGCCAGAGTCTCTTCAAGATTTATCACGACGTTTGCCGTATCCCATACCAAATGATTGACATGATAGCGGAGATCATTTGCATACCGCGGTCCATTGGATAAGTAAGCGATATGCACCTTGCCGTTTCCATCGAAGGTGGCTTTGACATAGGGAGTCAGGAGCCCTCCGGCGTTGACCGCCTTGACCACGGTTTTCTCCCATGCCGGACTGGACTGGGAATTGTTGGACGGCGTCGAGTTGCCGCCGTTGGAATCACCGCCCCCGCCGCAGTTCAGCAGAAAGATTGCTGCTGCTAGAGCCACCAGCGTCGGGATGATTTTCAAGCTTTTCCTCGGAAACCTGTCTGCTTTCATAGTAAAATTCTCCTGCCCGTGGATGAATCGGATCTTTGCTTTTTTCCACTGCTTGCGAATCGGCGAGCTCCATCATCATGCTTTCCGCCTTGGAATTGTGGCCATAGTGTTTCAAGAGCCCCGCCAGGTTGACCTGGGCCGCGATACATCTTTGATCTATAGCAAGCGCTTTCTTGAATCTTTCTTTGGCCAATTGGTCTTCACCCAGATAGAGGTGGATAACCCCCAGGATATTGTTGAGTTTGGCCTTTACAGGGTCCTTATCATCAGTAGTCTTTCCCAGTCCGCTTCGAGCAGCGAGGGCGGCCTGGGAAAAATCACCTTTCTGCATATACGCCTCTGACAGGCCGAGCACGGTAGGGGCATCCTCAGGCTGTTCGAGCAACCGCCCATAAAGGTCCTTGAACCGAATATCTTTGAAGCTGCCGCTGGAAATCTCCCTTCCCGATCGGCCTGCAGTTCCGGCAAACACGGAAAACGTGTCAGCCTTGCCTGATAATGAGAGGTGGGAGTGATAGTAACCGGCAAGGTCAGGGCGGCAGAGCTCCCACTTGTGGGCCAGCTTGATGCTGGTTTGTAGATATTTCTCGGCCTTTTGTAGATACCCTGCCGCTTTTTTATCGATCAGGTCCACATACTCTTTTTGTTCTTCAACCGACAGTTGCGGCAGCGGTGCCTCTTTGAGAAACCTGGCAAACTCATTGTTGATTTTGGCCAACTCGAAACAAGATTTCAGGGCCCATTCCGGGGCCTTGTATTTCATGACCTCCTGATAGTCCTGCTCGAGTTCGGCCAGCAACTTGGCTTTTTCAGTGACGAGCCGGTTGTCGATCGTGTCGCTAAGTTTTAGGTCCATGTACTTCTGGGCGGCCATGAAAACATCGTCAAATGCCATCTTGGCAATGGCATCGCTGAGCAGGGGATCTTTTTCCCCAAAGGAAGGTTTGAAGGCTTTTCTGGCCCTATTAAAGTATTGATAGGCGTCCTTATGTTTTTTTTGTTGGAAGCTCAGAGTAGCGATTTTCGCATCCGCTTTTATCTTGCCGGTGCCCGATAGGGTGCTGTAATGTTCCTGCAATATTTCTGCCGCGGTCTGGCTACGGTTATTCTTTTCGAGATTATGGGCCATGGCGAAAACGACATCCTCCCGTTCACTCTTATTTTGCGGCGACATGGAGAGATAGCGTCTAAAATCCGCATTGGCCTTTTCATACTGTCCCAGACGCTGACGGATATGGCCGGCCTGGCGTAGAAATGCCATGGTATTGGCGTGGTTAGGCATTTTTGCCGCAAACTGTTCCATGTATGTGGCGAGCAGCCGATATTGGCCGATTTTAAGAGACGACTCAATGAGCAACCCCATAGTATCTTCCACACGCTCGGAATTGGGAAATTGGTTGATGAGGTTTTCTCCTGCGGCAAAGAGGGTCTCAAGATCTTTTTTCTCCATGCTGGAAACGACCAAGGCATTTAAGGCCTGCTCCCCCATGGCCGTGGATTTGCTTTCCTTGGCCATCTGCATCAGACCGGCTTTGCCAGTATCCCAGTCATCCACAGCGGCCAGGGTTAAGGCGGAGACGATCCGTTTCTCGGCGTTGGCAACTATTTGAGCAACTTCCAGCTTGAACTTTGCATCGGTGATCTTCTGATTTGCTATGATGTGCTTGCCGAATGTTGTCATGCCCTCGAAATCCTCCATCATGTGGAAGGCATCAAGGACAAGATGGATGGCGGCCTCTGCCTCCTTGGTGCCCGGATAACGGTCCACAAATTCGGTGAATTCCGTGATGGCCTGATCATGCTTGCCGGCGTCAAAGGAAACCCAGGCAACGTTGAACAAGACATCCTTGGTATGAATGGAGGAGGGAAAATCTTCAGCATATTGGTGGCCGGTAGTTCTCATCCCATCCCTGGCATAGGCCGTCTGATAGTGGTTCAAGTCCGTCTTGTTTTTGAGGGCATGGTAATACGAGGTTAACGCACTGTAGAGGGTATCTTTCCGTTTTTTACGGTCGACCGTGATTTCAGGAACCAATTGTTCATATTGCTTCCCGGCCTCGAAATAATGTTTGGCGGAAAATAACGCCTCAGCGTAATTGGCGCGCATCTGACCAACAACCGGACTGTCGTGAAAAAAACCAAGATAGAGCGCATATGCATCTGCGGCCCGATTGAAATCTTTTGACGATTTCGCTGTTCGCGCCTTTTCATGCAGATGAGTAACAATATCCCTGGCGTATACCTCGAAGTCCTTGATGTTTTTTTGTTTTTTGTCCTCATCGATATGCACCGAATACTTTTGCTTTCCGAGCGCCTTGACGATCAAGGCCACGTCCCTGTCCGCATCCTCGAAGGTGCCCAAGGCCCGCACACATTCGAAGATATTGCGACTGTATTCGAGAAGTTTTTCCGGGTCTTGCCGGAGTTCAGCCAGTTTACGGTAGAGGGTGGCAGCCATCTTCCACCGTTTTTTGATAAAGTAGCGAAAGGCCAGTTTTTCTATGACAATGGTAAATGTCTGCCTTGACCAGGAATACTTCTTAAAATAGGCAAGCGCATCTTCCGGGCTGCTCTTCTTGTATTGTTCCGGGTAACAAAAGGCCATATCGATGAGCGACTCTAATTTGACATCCACCCGCCGGTAAGTGTCAATATCCAGGTTCTTGCCGGGCTCATTGCTGATCACCGCCTCTTCAAACAGGGTAATGGCCTTTTTGAAGTCAGCATTGTTAATGTGGCACCAGGCAAGTTTGTAGCGGGCGATGGCCACTGCCTGACTTCCGGGATAAGGTTGCACTGCCTCATAGTGACGCTTTGCCTTTTCGACGTCGTGCTGGTTAAAATAATAGTCTCCCAGCAACAGGTAGGCTTCAGGCACATATGAACTTTGTCCGTGTTCTTTGATGATGGCCCTGTACTGAGTGACCATTTCCTCCATCTTGCCCAACTCTCTGTATTCATGGGCCATAAAAAACCTTACCTTGTCGAGGTCCTGGAAATCGGGGAAATGGCTCAAGATGCGCTGATAGATTTCAATGGCCTGGTTTTTCAACAGATTGGATTCGAACTGTTCCAGGGCGGTTAGTTTCTCGTTCTGTTCCCCTTTCCGCAAGTAATAGACGATACGGGATTTTTCGATATACAGTTCTGCGAGGCGCAGATAAATCTCCGGTAAATAGGGCTTGTTGCGTGATTTGTCTATAAGCACTTTGGTGCTGCGGATGGCCAGCTCCACTTTCTTTTTATCCTGGGCAAGCCGTTCGAGATATTTTTTCTGTTCTGCGGCCCGATCCTTTACTTCGTATTCATAATCCGTGGCGGGCGAAGCAAAGGATATCTGGCTGCCGGCCAATATGGCCATACAGATCAGCAGGGCAAACCGTACTATGTTTATTGATGTTATTTTCATTGCAACCGGCCAAATCATTTGAAAAAAATGTCCCACTCTTCCATATTTTTGCACTTATTGGGCAATACCACCTGATAGGTGAGCAGTTCGTCGTTCCAGAATTCTCCCTGGAAATCGTAAACAGCAACAGCCTCCTGGGCAGAGTCTGCTTTTTCTTGCTCTTCTTCACTGAAATGGTATTGGTACACCCGTTGGTACATGTCCAGCCCGATCTCGTACTCCATTAAGTTGGCAACTTCTTCATACCCCAGGAGTTCGTCGGCGATCTTTTCGTATTCTGCTGTAATGAGCTGCCGCAGGCTGATTGTGTTTTCCTCGATTTTAAGGTCATACAACTTTTCCAGATATTTTCGCAGCGGTTCGTGGCCAATGGCAGCGCATGAATTCCTTTCAGATTCAAGCTGATTGAGAAAACGAAAAATGGTATTCACTTTCTCCTTGTGTAACAGCACCGTCATAAGGGGACCATTATCTTCCGCTGCGCCGCGCTCTTTGATGATTTCCAGGGCCTCGCCGTATCTGTTATGGAACTCATGCACCACGCGCATTGCCTTATTGTAATGGCAGACATCCCTGTAAATGAGAGATTTGAGGATGAAATACTCGGGCCGGAAGGCGGTTTCGAAGCTCGGTGCTTCAAAGGAATAGAGTAGCCCCATAGCTTTTTCAGCGTTCCCCAAACGGTAATGGGCCCAGGCCCGTTCCAAGAGGATCTCGGATTGCTCCATGACGCTCCGTTCAATCCGGTCGTAGATAAAATCCGCGTTTTCATAAGCTTTTTTTTCATAGAGCAATCTGGCCAGGGTCTTTTTGGCAGTGTCTTGCAATTCTACAGGCGCGTCAGGTTGCTGGATGATCTGGTTTAAGATGTCAACGGCATCATCGGTGCGGCCCTGATACACTTTATAGAGCGCCTGCATATAGAAATATTTGTAAAAGTAGTATGTTCCAGGTCGAATTTTCTCAAAATGTTCGTCGCCCCATTGATAGAGTCCATTTTCCCAATCGTAGACCCCCTGATGATAATTGATAAAATCCGCTACCTCGGCATCAACAAAACCGTAATCCTGGTCGCTGAGTACCTTTTTGATGATCAGTTCCCGGTCAAAAGGCATGGAGCGCGTGATTTCTTCGAAAATTTCCAGGCAATAGGCCACGATCTTGGGATTTGGCTTTCGGGTCACGAGGTGGGCCATTATATCGACGGCAGCATGGGAATATCCCAAATTTTTTAGACTGATGCCGAAGAAAAATTCGGCCCATTCATAATCTTCATTATCTGGAGTGAGTTGCGTTATGAAATCATAGAAAATCTCAGCCGAACGCCGATATTTTTTCTTCGAAAAGGCCTTGTAGCCTTTGTTAAACAGCTTTTTAAACTCTTCCTGCTCTTGTTCAGACAATTGCGGTTGCCCGCGCCGGTCCTGATCATTCCGCATGACCTTGGCGGAAGTACCGGTCGGACGCGGAGGGGCGGCGGAATGTGCCACTGCTGCACAAACCAGTAAACAAAGAATGGCAACGATGATGTGAAGGATTCTATTGATTTTCATGGCCTTCCTGTTTCCGCAGATATTCTTTGAGCTTTTCCACGCTTTGGTCTTTTTCCTCCTGCCTCGGCCTCAGATTGAAGCGCCACCCCAGTCCGATCCCGAAATAGATCCTGTTGTCCGTGTTATTGTCCCAGAAGTTCACCATGTCGCGGAGCTCGAAATTGATGCACAGACTCTCATTGATGAAATACTTGGTTCCCACTCCCAGACTGAAAGAAGGCACGTTTTCCGTAGGAGGGTTGTCGTGGTCCGGATGTCCTGCCGGAAACTGTTTTTCATAGTTGATGAATCCTCCACCAACAAAGAGGTATGTTTCGTGGTTTACAATACCTCGATTAAGGACAGCGGCCTTGCCGTACAGGGGTTTATAAACCAAGTGGGAATGGAGCATATACTGGGGCTTGTTAAATTCCGAGGGCTGGGCGGCGAACTGTTCTACAAGGGTGTCAAGCAGATCTTTTTCCGTGGTTACAATCCACTGTCCCCTTGCCACCTCCCAGCCGAAATGTTCGTTGAAGTTGTATGTGTAACTGAGCCCAAACGGAAAGGCGTGATAGAAATCCTCGTCCGGAATGTACCCAGCGTTAAGGGTCAGTTCGTGGTTTCGGTGAAAAATACGATTCTGGATGGCAAATACTTTCTCTTGCTCAGCGGACTCGGCGCCATAGACAATCCCGCAGGGGTAACAAATCAATAGTAATAAGAATAGTGCGAAAATATGCTTCATCGTTTAGAACTCCTTTAAAATCCAACAATATCGAAGATGAACGGATAGGAGACCATCACCTCGGCTCCCTTGGGACTGGGGAACTGCCACGATTTGATCGCCGTTTTGATGCATGAGTGAATCTTGTCGGAATTAATGGAGGAGAATTTGATCCGTACTTCCCCGACCTCGCCGTCCATGAGGATCTTCCACTCGAATATTACCTTACCCATGATGGACGGGTCGTAGATCAGGGCTGTTTCATAGCAATAGGAGATCTCATCCAGATGCTGGTCAATGACCCTCTTCACCGCTTGTCTGCTCATGCCGCCCTGGACCTTGACGGATTTTTCCAGATTCGCCGTCACCATCCCCATCACCTGGTTATTACCGGTTTCTCCCTTTTCCAGGGCGGCAATCCGCCCGGGCCCGGAAGCTCCTGCACTTCTGAGTACTTGCTTGGAGCCTTTGGTAGCCACGATCCCGGTCGTGGGCACCTCGATTTTGCCGGTGCCCAATTTTCCTACCACGCCTCCCACGGTAAAATCGGCATCTCCGGCATCAGGCACGGTAACAGCATCCAAGTTGGTAACCGATGCAATGGCAGCCTGGGGCTGGAACCCCACATTGTCGCCGATCAAACTTAAGATGCCGGTTTTTTTGATGTCCCTGTTCGCCACATTACCCTTGCCAAACCCACCTCCGGCGTCAGGGTGGCGACTGGGCTTCTTAACCGTGTTGGTTTTTTTCTTGGCTTCAGCGACCTGCATGCTTTTTTTGGGCTTTGGCGCCGGTTTGGTTGTCTTTTTCTTGGCCAATTGTGGTTTTGGCTTTGGTTTAGGTTTCGCTTTGGCCTTGGGTTTAGGCTTCGGCTTTACCGGTGGGGATACCTGGGGTTTGGGAACCGGCTTGGCAAGCTTTGCCAATTCTGCCATCTGGGTTTCATCCAGGTGGACAAATCGCGTTTCGTCAATCTCGCTTTTATCCGGGCTGAAAGAAGGGACCAGGCCGAGAAAAGCAATAAAGAAGACGTGAAATACAATGGAGGTCAGCAGATGTTTGTGGCGTTTGGATTTTTCCTTGGCAGGATGGGCGATTGCAGGCGGTTTTGTTTGCGGAACCTTACGAAGCAAATACTGAAAATACCCGTCATTGATCACCACTTCTCCACAGGATGGTACAATGTCTCTATAGATGCCTTTGCGCTTCTTGAAGGGTCTTAACGATGTGGCCAATGCATCGGTATCAATCTCGGTATTATTTTCTTTTTTAACCAATCCCTTCCTTTGATGGTCAAAATAAAAAAAGTATCTTTGCGAGGCTTTAACCTCTGCAAGGCAGAACCGTCTGCCCTTATGATCTTTTATGTGATAACGATCCTTTTTATTGAGGAATCGGGCATCGATGACCGAGTCTCCCCTGAATTTGACCACCTCAAGCACCATTTGTGTCGACTTGTCGGTCTCCCGGTCCCCAGTGGTTGAGGACCGAAAAGCCGTGATTCTTTCCCTGAGGGAAATCTCGGCCTCCACATCCTCATCATCCTCTTCATCATCTTCCAAGGCCATGCCGTAGTATGGCCACAGTGAAGATTTCGCCGGTTCGGTGTCAGGCGTGCTTTGCGGTATCTGATTTTCTTCTGTTTCGCTGTCGTTATGCATAGTGGCCGGAAGGTCACTCTCTTCTTTTTCAAGAGGCTCCGCTTCCATTTCCGGCCCAGCCGGGTTAACGGAATCCTGATCAACGCTGTTCTTTTCTCCATTTCCAGCTATGGCTGCGCTGGAAGTATCATCGCGGACGGATTCATTGCTAGCATCTTCAGAAACGGACGATTCTAGTGCCTTTATCCCAACTGTTCCTTTTTGTTCACCATCCGGTTTTGGTTCATCTTTTATTTGTTTTGCAGTTACATCGGACAGTGGCTCCTCTTTGTTACTGTTGCCCAATGACTTCCTGAACCGGTCCAGCATCTTTGCGGCAGAAGGTATCTTTTTCCGGAAAGGTTTCGGGATATCCGGATCCGGCGCGTCTGTTGATAGAGCTTTGCTCTGGGCCGCAGGTGCCGATTGCGACCCAGTGTCAACGGCGGCATCATTATGGGCCGGATCCCCATGGAAAGCTGCTTCCCTGTCGACATTGGATGATGAATGGTTTTCCCGATGCCTTGGCACCCTCTCTGCCTCGTTATCATGCACCGTTTCATCGTTCCCTGCCGGATCGATATATCTATTTTCTACTTTTTCAATTTTGATTTTAAGGGTGTACGGGCCGATGTCCACGAAATCAAGAGGCCTCAATCGTGCCTCTTTTGCAGGCCTGCCATTGACTAAGACGTTGTTGTCACCGCTCCGGTCGGAAATGTAGATCCGATCTCCCTTAAAATACACACAGGCTTGTATGCCGCTGATTTGGCTTGTGGGCAGAACCAGGTCAACATCTTTGCCTTGCCCAATGAGCACCTGTTTACTGGTAAAACAATCTTGTCCGATGAAGCTGTCGCCCTGGAAGACAAAAAAACGGGCAATATGGCCATTGCCTGGGATTTCTCGGTTTTCTTCGGACGCGTTTGCCGAGGTATCGCTATACAATAAATCGTTTTTGCTCATCTCTTCTCTTCCATGCCGAGTCCACTCATTTTTTTGCCACTCGCACGAATCGGCAAAGATAAATGGTATTACTCGTTAAGTTGAAGGCCAGGCATGTCTGAAACATAGGCCGTCGTTTCCGGTTCACCGAAGGTAACATTTTCCAGAATTTCTTCCCGGTAGTTCTCCCGCAATTGCAACATGCTTTTAATCTCGCTGTTTTTGCGGTGTAGAAGATACACAGCTCCGGACTTGATGCTCTGGCCGAGGATGTATGAGTTTCCGAAATCAATTCTCTGCTGAAGTTTTTCAGGCTGCCCATCCCCTGCTTCTTGTCCTTCTGCCAGAACCGTATCAGGGTGGTGACCGAGTATCACTAATGACAGACCCAGAATCCATAGGGTTGTTACAAAACGGCTCAACATGATATTGCATCTCCTTTCTTTCTTTTTGCGGTCACTGCTTGAGCACCGCAAATTGGAAATTAGGGTATCCCGCCATGCCGGCGGTTTTAATGATTTCATTTATGGTCTTAAAGGAGTGGTTTTTGTCGCATAAAAAAAGGATATGATTTTTCTTGGTCTCATTTTCCTGTGCCAATCCCTCATCTTCCATGCGCGCCTTTTCATAGGCTTCTTGCAAGCGCCTGAACAACAAGGAACCCTGCGGATTTTTCGGGTCCAATCCGATAATCCGCCCATTTTTTATGGGGGCGAGTAATTCTTCTCCCAGCTTGAGGGAATTCTGGGAAAGCACCAGCTTGATGCTGTCGGTATAATCCGCCTTTATCGTTGATTTGGGAAGATTAAGGTCCTCTTCCAGGATCAAATGCTCCTGCTTATCGGAAAAGGAGAACAGTAAGAAAATCAAGATGATGGTAAACATGTCCATCATCGAGGTAATCATCAATCGCGGCATAACAAAGCTGCTTTTTCGGTGTCTAATCTTGCCAAGTGCCATAGGTAAATCCTTCAGTCCTTTTTGAACAGGGCATTGTCGTAATACACCTCTAGCCGACCGATCCGGACAGGACTACGTTGGGAAATAGTGGTTCGTCTTCGAATCTGCGGGCCACATCCATGGTTTGTATAATGGTATCGTAAATCACGTTTTCTGCTGGGATCAGGATCAGCGTATCACTGGCCGGATAGACTTTTTTCATGTCTTTAAGATAGTCCGCCATTGCTTCCAACTGATATGTCTGCTCAGTGTTCATCGGTATGGTCGAATCCCAACGCTCCAGTTCTTGCTGGGATACATCCGAACCCAAAGCGGATAACTTCACCTTGTCCTTTTGGAGTTCCACAACCACGGTGAGCTTTACCTTCTTTTCTTTTTGGCTCTCTTTTTGGCTCTCGGCCAGCACTGGTATGGAAGTATTGATGGCCTTAATGTGGAAAAAGCTCGCCGACATCAACAAAAAGGGGATGAGCACCAGAAACAAATTCATGATCGGCACCATGTTCAGGTCGGTGTCTTCTTCCTGGCGTCTTCTGTATCTTCCACCTCCCAACATCACAGACTCCCGTCGCGTTTGAGCGCTGAAAGGGCATTGGCAAGGGCAAGCGCCTTTTCTTCGAATTGATCAATGAGAAACTCACCCCTGTTATTGAGGACGTAGTAGCCAACCAGGCAGGGAATAGCCACCACAAGTCCGGCGGCAGTCGTCAGCATGGCCATGGAGATACCCTGGGCAAGCACCTGCTGTTTCATGGCCTCTGAGGCGTTATTGACGCTCTGGAAAGCCTTGATCAGACCCATGATGGTGCCAAGAAGGCCCAGCAGGGTCGAGATGTTGGCAAATAGGGTGAGAAAATTCACCCTGGCCTTAACCTTTGGGACCTCGCTCAATATCTTCTCCTCCATGGCTCTTTCGATCTCTTTGTCCTTTTTGTCCGATTTTAATAGGCCGGCCTTCAGAATGCGTCCCAGGGGGTGCTTTTCAATTCTGCCGCATTCTTCGAGCGCTCCTCTGTAATTGGCCTGTTCCAGCAGATGCATGATTTTACGAAATGCTGCGTCGGTATTGAGCTTGAGCTTTACAAACAGATATCCTGCCCTTTCGCAAAAGAGTGTCAGGGCGATTATGGACACGATAAGGATGACATACATGAAGACTCCGCCGTTGTTTAGTAATTCAAACATTATGATCCTCCTGATGATTGCACCGTCGCCGGCACGACACGTGTAAAGACGTATACATTGTTGCTATGGTAATTCCTCCACACCAATGAGGTTGCTCGGGATCGATTGGGGAAGGGATTTGAGGTAAGCAAAGATACGGTATATCGATTATTTTTTTTCCGAATATCAACATTATTTCAAATCCTTAAATTAGATGGTCAACAGAACCACTGCGTTTCCGGCGCTGCAAGGGAGTATCAATGGTAAGCCCCGATACCTGTCTGGTGGCGGTCGCAAAATTCTCCTCTTTTACCTGGTGCGGCAGAGATCGACAATCGGTTACCGTTCGTTCAGAAAATATTTGCGGGGATTTTTGGGAGTTACAGAAGACGTTCTGGATGAAGCCCAGGGAAAAATATGTTCTCCTAAAGGTGTGTGCTGGAAGGAACACCTCGATTCACATTGCCTTTCGGATCGACTCAACGGCCACAATGTGAAAAACCGGCAGTATTCGCACACAGCCAGGAAAGCTTACCTTTCTGAAGCCTTCCACGAGATCACTGCCTCCAGCAGATACTCGCAATCCGGAGCGGAGATCATATACAAAAGAAGAGGTATTTGTTACCTCTTATCAGGACTCCCTCTTTTTTTCAATTTCCCCCCATGAAACCAGCATAAAAAACCTACTGCATGCCCACAAAAATTTTCTCAGTAATAGTCACCTTCATTCTGCAGCAATTGCCCGACGTAGTACCATATACCGGCGTGATCCCCCAGGCAATTATTTTTTAGACCAGCTTAACTGGTATTGGCAGTTTTTGTGCCAATAAATATTTTTGTAGAAAAATCAGCATATTATAGAGAATTTTGGGTATGCCCAGATCCATTTTTTCGCTAAAGTGTCGCTAGGTAGCGACATGCTTAGTGAGTGTGTTGCCTTATTGCGCTGATTTCAAACAGCATTCTTTTGTCGCCATTTAGAGACAAAACCAGGAAAAGAAACATACATGAAAACCGATACGAAATGGAAACAGAGTGGTTTCTATGCTTTACAAGTTGGGATCCTGACGCATTTTGTCACAATGTGGTATTGATATTCCTCGCTGCAGTAGTTACGCGGGGGCATTGTTTTGCTCTGACACTCCTCAGGACGGCACTCTTCATTGATGTTCATAATGCATATTTTCTCGCCTGTATTGATGTGCGGTTATAACTAATTATTATTTTTATATATTTTTCCCATCCCCAATCGTATAATTCCTGCTTGACATATGAAAAATAGCCACTGTAGGATGTTTTTTATTACTGACGCTTTCAATATGTTAATGGGGACAAAGCTGTATCGACTTCGCCGAAAGGTGATATCCTTTTCTTGTTTATTAATCTGTTCTTAGGGGAGGAGCATATGATCTCGCTGGATATCAACGAAAAAAAATATCAGGTGGAGGTAGAACCTGACGTGCCTCTTTTATGGGTCATTCGCGATCACTTGCAATTGACCGGCACTAAGTTCGGATGCGGCATTTCGGCATGCGGTGCCTGCACCGTCCACATCGATGGTGAAGCGGAACGATCCTGTCAGGTTTCTGCCAAAGAGGCGGAAGGCAAAAAAATAACCACCATTGAAGGGATGCCGGAAGATCATCCGGTAAAGCGGGCCTGGATTGAAGATGATGTGCCGCAATGCGGCTATTGCCATCCGGGCCAGATCATGCAGGCCGCAGCTCTGCTGGCTGAAAATCCCAATCCGAGCGACTCCGACATTGATGAGGCCATGTCCGGAAATATATGTAGGTGCGGGACCTATCAGCGAATCCGCCGGGCCATTCATATAGCAACTAAATCCATGCCAAAAGGAGGGTGATCATGAGTACGATTATCAATCTGAGCCGGCGTGATTTCTGCAAGACCGGCGCTTTACTTGGAGGCGGCCTGGTCCTCGGGTTCTATTATCCCGGCTGTAAAGCGGGCAAGAAAGAGGAAGTAAAGGCTGTTGCCCCGTTTATCCCCAACGCCTTTATCCGCATCGGCGCCGATGATACCGTGACCATCATTGTTAATAAATCGGAAATGGGCCAGGGGGTCTATACCTCCCTGCCAATGCTCATAGCTGAAGAGCTGGCGCTTGACTGGTCCACAATCCGCATCGAACCGGCGCCGGTTGATCCGGCCTATAATCATACGCAGTGGGGACCTATCCAGGGAACCGGCGGCAGCACCAGCATCAGGTCGACCTGGGAACAGTTGCGCACCGCCGGGGCAACCGCGCGGGTCATGCTGGAAATGGCGGCGGCTGATATATGGCAGGTTGATGAGAAAGACTGCCGGGCCGAGAATGGACATATTATCCACAAAGGCTCAAACCGCAAACTTTCCTTTGGTGAGCTGGTTGAGAAAGCGGCTGATATTGAACCGCCGAAGGATGTGACCTTGAAAGATCCAAAGGATTTTAAAGTTATCGGCCGCAATAAAAAACGTCTTGATACACCAGATAAAGTCCATGGCAAGGCCGTATTTGGCATCGATGTCATGGTGCCGGATATGCTCACTGCCGTGGTTGCCCGAGCGCCTGTTTTCGGCGGCATGGTAAAAAGTGTGAACGATAAAAAGGCCAAGGAGATTCCAGGAGTCAAAGCCGTGGTGCAGATCGATTCCGGTGTTGCCGTGGTGGCCGATCATTTCTGGGCCGCCAATCTCGGTCGCGAAGCCTTGGAGGTTGAATGGGACGAAGGAACGCTTGCTGCGCTCGACACGCAAAATCAGGGCGAGCAGTACGTGGAGATGGCAACAAAACCGGGGCTTATCGCCGCCCAACGCGGTGATGTGCAGGCGGCTCTGGCCACGGCCGCCCAAAATATCGAGGCAGTCTATGAGCTCCCCTATCTGGCCCATGCCCCCATGGAGCCGCTCAACTGTGTTGCCTATGTGCGCCCGGACAGCTGCGAAATCTGGACCGGCACCCAAATGCAGACCTCGGACCGAGATGCTGCAGTGGAACTCACCGGCCTGCCGCCTGAGAAAGTCACCTTGCACACCACCTATCTCGGTGGCGGTTTCGGTAGAAGGGCGGTGGGGGATGCCCATTTTGTCCGCGAAGCAGTGCAGGTATCCATGGCAGTCAAGAAACCAATAAAAGTTATCTGGACGCGGGAAGACGATATTCATGGCGGCTTTTACCGGCCAAGGGCGTATAACGTAATCAAGGCCGGTTTGGATGCTGAGGGCATGCCTGTCGGCTGGCAGCATCGCATTGTTTGCCAATCCATTGTTGAAGGCACCCCCTTTGAGATGTTGATCAAAGACGGTATCGATGAAACCTCTGTTGAAGGCGCGGCTGATTCACCCTACGATGTGCCCAATTTTATTTGTGATTACCAGAAAGCGCCCTCAGGAGTGCCGGTGCTGTGGAGGCGCTCCGTGGGCCATTCCTTTACCGCCTTTGTCAAGGAGGGTTTTGTGGACGAACTGGCCCACGCGGCTGGGAAAGACCCCTATGCATTCCGGCGGCAATTACTGGCCAAGCATCCGCGCCAGCAAGCCCTGCTTGATCTGGTCGCGGAAAAGGCCGATTGGGGAAATCCCTCTGCCAAAGACCGGTTTCAGGGCATTGCCATTCATGAGTCATTCGGCAGCTTTATCGCCCAGGTGGCGGAAGTATCGGTGAGCGATGCTGGAAAAATATCAGTGCATAAGGTAGTGTGCGCCATTGATTGCGGCAGAACGGTGAATCCTGACACCATCAAGGCCCAGATGGAATCAGCCATAGTTTTTGGCCTTTCCGCCGCCTTTTATGGTGAGATAACTTTTAAAAACGGCCGGGTGGTCCAGAGCAATTTTAATGATTACGAAGTCCTTCGTATGAATGAGATGCCGTTGATAGAAGTGCATATAATGCCAAGCGAGGAACCGCCCGGCGGGGTGGGGGAACCTGGAGTGCCGCCCATAGCCCCGGCAGTGGCCAATGCGGTTTTCGCGGCCAAAGGCATCCGGATGCGAAAGTTGCCCATGACCTAAGTACACACATTCGTAAATATGGTGACGGAGGAATTTTACCACAGAGGACACAGAGAAAAATGAAGAAGGATCCTTTTACAGGAAAAGTGATTGGCTGTGCCATAGAAGTCCATCGTGTTTTGGGTCCCGGTTTGCTCGAATCAACATATCAGCAGTGCCTTGCTCATGAATTTCATTTAGCAGGAATCACCTTTAAGCTTGAGCATCCATTGCCGGTTGATTATAAAGGAGTCAGGCTTGATTGTGGATACCGCATAGATATCCTGGTAGAAAATCGGCTCATCATTGAACTTAAGGCTGTTGATGAGATCAAAGGCAGTCATAAAGCACAATTGCTGACATATATGAAATTGTCCGGAATAGAAACCGGACTGCTGATCAATTTCAATGTTGAAAGACTTAAGGACGGCATTCAAAGGTTCAAGATATAATTCTCTGTGTCCTCTGTGCTCTCTGTGGTTTGTCTATGAACGATCTTCCTCTTTATGAAGAAATCGTCCGCTTGAAAAAAGAGCGGATCCCGGCAGCGTTAGCTACTGTTGTGGATACCAAAGGCTCGTCACCCCGCAAAGCCGGTGCCAAAATGATTGTCCGAGGTGATGGCTCCATCACCGGCACCATAGGGGGCGGACAAGCTGAGGCAGATACCATTGACGCTGCCCTGGAAGTGATTCGGCAGGCAAAACCGCGCACCATATCGTTTTCTCTTACCGAGCAACACGGCATGGTGTGCGGCGGCAATATCCTTATTTATCTGGAGCCGTTGACCGTTACTTCTCGTCTTATTGTGATCGGCGCCGGCCATGTGGGCAAGGCAATAACCCAGGCAGCCCGACTGGCAGGATTTCTTGTATCTTTTGTAAACATTGCTGAAAATAAAACAGGATCAACCACGGCTGAGGATACAATCCTTCATCCGCTGCACGAACTGGACACCCTTTTTGATACAATTGGCGCAGATGATACTTCCTATATTGTGATCGCAACCAGCAACCATCACCAGGATTTCGTCGCAGTGAGCGCGGCGCTCAAAACAGATGCATGCTACATCGGCGTTTTAGGGAGTAGTAAAAAAAGAACGGCCATGGTGGTCCATCTAAAAAATGAAGGATTCACAGAGACAAACATAAGCCGGATCATAACGCCGGTAGGTCTTGAGATCGGCGCGGAAACACCTGAGGAGATAGCAATCAGCATAGTCGCGCAAATGATCCAGGTAAGGAGGTTAGGGAGTGCGACACATAGCTGCCATTCTATTGGCAGCAGGGCAATCGCAGCGGATGGGGTGCAGCAAACAGCTACTGCCGCTGGCTGACAAGCCGGTGATCCGTTGGTGTCTTGATGCTTTGCTGGCCGCCGGTCTGGAAGATATTCTCGTGGTGTTGGGACCGACCGGTCAGGAGGTGGCCGACCGAGTCAAAGATCTCCCGGTCACCATCGTCCGGAATAATGATCCGGACAGCGATATGGCCGGATCAGTCAAAACCGGTCTTAACCAACTCGGGAACCATGTATCAGCGGTTCTGGTCTGTCTGGTTGATCATCCTCTGGTATCTCCTGAAACAATCAACACGTTAACTGCGATCCATGCGCTCCATCCTGATAAAATCATTCTGCCTCTTTTTAAGGGCAGAAGGGGCCACCCGACTATCTTTCCCCGTGCAGTTATTGCAGAACTTTTTTCAGTGCCCACCCTGCGGGATATAGTTCATAAAGACTTACAGCGTTTACATCTTGTCCAGGTGGCAGACGAAGGGGTGGTGTTGGACATGGATACCCCGGATGAGTATCAAAGAATGCAGGCCAGATTTATTAACCCATAAAACATCCATTATCAGCCAATTTTGTCCGGCTGGTTCATATTGAGTTGATACCCTGTTTTTTTGTCATTTCGAACGAATGTGAGAAATCCGGTTTGTTGTGCAATACGATTTCTCCCTAAGTGCTTGCATGAGATGGCTTGCTTAGGTATGCTCCCCGAGATGGAAAAAAACCAATCGAAAAAGTAATTTTAAATCACCTGATATGTCTACTGTGAAGATTTCAACTCTTTTAACAAAGATCACCCACGTTACCTTTGCCACTGCCGTCGCCTGTTTGGTAATCAACATTATCTTTGCCTTTTATCTTGAGCGTTTGCCCCATTGGCTTTTCCGTATCCTCGGAACCGGCGAACAAAGCGTCCTCACCTGGGCTTCGAGCGCATTGCTCCTTTATTGCGCACTAATGCTTGTCAGCATCGGACAGGCGGCAAAGCAGCGGGAAGGGCAATCGACCAGTATGTGGCGCCGCTGGATTGAGCTTGCCATCGTTTTTTTTCTGATGTCAATGGATGAGGTTGCCCAACTGCACGAGGGCGCTACTGACATCCTCGTTGAATCCTACGATCTGCAGGGATATCTCTATTTTGCCTGGGTAATTCCGGGGGCTGCTTTTGCGGTGGTGATTTTTACTCGCAGTCTCGGTTTGCTGCGAACATTACCCGCCGCTACCCGAAAAAGGATGGTTTATAGTGGTGCAATTTACCTTGCCGGCGCGATCGGTATCGAAGCAGTGGGAGCAAACTATTCCTTTCACACCGGTAAGGTGCAGGACCTTACTTTCCAATTATTAAACACAGTGGAGGAAGGCCTCGAGGTGCTGGGTCTGTGGTTGTTTCTTCGCGCCCTGATTGTCTATTCCGACTTCCAAGTTAGCGTTGACTCTCCCCTGGAGGATACTGCACTACCCAAGGTGGAGTGGACCAATCTGCTTGCCGAGCTGGGCCGTGCCGCAGCTCTGGGCCTTGCCATAATAGTCGTTACTGATCTGATATCCCCGTACCTGATTAAGCTCGATTCCTCAAAAGTGCCCGGCCTGATTGAAGCCGAGTGGCTGCCTCGAATAGAGACAAAAAATTGCCAAACTGAATATGTTCGCCTCAGGCCGGAAGCAACCGCAGGGGGGATATCGAGAAACTCCTTGCTGCAATTGGTTCCCCGCGGTCCCGGTGCACAACAGTCCTTTACTCTCCAAGCGCCGCGTCCGGGTAAGTATCGCCTGGCTATCTATATGGCCAAACACCAATCCTTTGGGGAAGTAAACGTACGTCTCAACGGAACACCTTTACGGAACATCAATCTTTATGCCCCTTCCAACAAGGTCCTGCCTACTGGATCTATTGATCTGGGTAAGGTAGAGCTAGGGGAAACAAATACACTGACAATCCTGCTGCTCAAACTTCGGCAGCAATATGCATTTGATGGGATACACCTTTCACCGGTGAAGGATTGATGAGCCATGGTTCTCATTTCTAAAGAAAGCATATTCCATATTCGCTTCGTTTCGAAAAAATACTGTTGATGATCTCTATCTTTTGATGAACTATCAAGCTTGTAATGGCAACTGATTGTCCTTCCTGTAAAAGATTGATTAAGGGCCGGGATTTGCGTGGCAAAAACCAGCCTGTTTTTAAACCATATCGCTTTTGTCCCCATTGCGGTGCCAAGATTGTGGCCGACAGGACCACCCAGATAAGGCAAACCGTCAGTATTTTCATCAGCATTATCACCTTGGTTCTGGTCCTGTTCATGTTTCGGTTCAAGGCCTTGTTTCCCTATGTCATTGCCCTCCTGTTTTGTATTTTTGTCTATGTCTATCATGCCGACAAAAAAGTAAAATTCAAACAGTACAACAAGTCGGATTCTGGTGAGGATAGCTGATACAAATTCACCTTCAAATTCTAGCTTTATTGGCTCCTTCGTCGGCTTTCTCGATTCGCCGCGGCGGTCCTCCGGGCCTCCTTCTTAGCGGCCTCGTTACCTCTTTGAATGCAACTTGGTATGAAAAGGGGCAGGATTATTTCCCGATGGCTGATGGGTCACAGAGCAGGTGATGGGCTAAGGGGCTTCTACCCTGGCCGATCTCGAGGTCCTTGCTTTTGGAGATAAGTTGATTCATATAGTCTACAGTGTTATGAAATGACTCTTCATAACTGCCGCTGTGTATATGAAAGGCAGTGAACGCCGAGGCGAATGTGCAGCCGGTTCCGTGAAAACCGCCGGCACGGATGCGTGGATGTACCGCCTTGTTGATAACCGGCTTTTCGGATTCCGGGCTGCTCATGACCAGGTAATCACACACTTCGTCACTATCTTCGTTGAGATGCCCTCCTTTGACAACCACTGCTTTCATGGAAGCATATTGCTTAAGGAGCGAGTCGGCAGCGTGGACCGCTTTATCTGCATCATCATAAACTGAAGAGGTGAGCGCTTCCAGTTCCTTGATGTTTGGGGTGAGAACGGTGACATGATTTATCACATGTTCCTGGATTGCAGATAGCGTATTTTTTTGGCTCAAAGTCTGGCCGCTGCTCGCGGCAAGCACCGGATCGTAAATCACCTCGCCGCTGAAACCGGCAAGGATTTCACCTATTGCTCGGGCTATCTCGACTGTCCCAATCATGCCGATTTTTATATGGGTCACCGCCAGGTCAGCAAGGACCATTTCCACTTGTTCTTTGACATACGAACCATCAACCGGTTTGAACGAGGAAACGCCTGTGGTGTTCTGGGCGGTAAGGCAGGTGATCGCTGCGCCGCCGTAAATTCCTATGGTGGCAAAGGTCTTGAGATCTGCCTGGATCCCGGCCCCACCGGAAGGATCAGAGCCGGCAATGGAAAGGGCGGCAGGGTAGCGGTCAATGGTCATTGTCAAAACTCTACGTGGGAATGTTAATTGCTGCAAAAGGCGCAGGTTGATGATGGCAGGAAGCTTCCTCCACCAGGGGAAGAGCAATGTTACTGTTCTTCTGCAGGCGGCTGGTCAATGGACTGTAAGGTGATCTTGTAGGTCAACTCTTCACCTGCCAAGGGATGGTTGAAATCAACCGTCACTTGTTGGCCGTTTATTTCCGTGATCGTGGCAGGCACTTGATATTCTTTGCCTTCTTTTTCCATATTCATGCCTACTACTACGCCGGCTTGGATTTCTTTATCGCCGAAAACGCTGCGGTCCACAGTTTGGATTAATTCCTCTTTCTTTGGACCATAGGCCTCTTCCGGCTGCAGGATTACTGTTTTTGTCTCTCCCACGGCCATGCCGAGAATCGCCGTTTCGAACGCAGGGAATACTTCGTTGCTTCCCAATTGGAAAGAAAGGGGACCTGTGTCATCCGATGATTCGAACACCTCTCCGCTTTGCAACAAACCTTCATAAATGACAGTGACACAATCATTTTGTTTTACGCATTGCATGGTAATCGCTCCTTATCCGAAAAGTTTTTTATATTTTTTACAGGATGATACGAGAATTATTTTTATTTAGCCCCTTTTATTATCAGCAGTATAAGGGGGATCAGATGAAAAAAAAGGTCAAAAATATCCATGGGGCGTTTAAGCGTGCCGTTTTTGAGCATGATGAGCTTCTCCACCACATGGGGCATAGGTTTAATCGGTGCCAGCAACATGAAGATTGCCGCAAAGATGAGTAACCACCACGGCACTTTGTCAAGAAAGTCAAACACTTTTGCTCTATTTTCCTACTTTTTGCGGGGCCACCAAGATTGGTTTACATGGTGGCGCTAATGTCTTGCGTCTGGGCTGAGATTTGCTTAAGGAGCAATCCCAGCGTGGCAGGGGGCTTTGTTGCTGGACCAAGGGATTTTTCTCGCTTTTCGCCTGCCTGTTTGTCGAGTTTAAAGGAATTGATAAATTTTTCAAGCCTGGAGCCGAAAGTCGCCAGTCCGTTTTTCATTGTTCTGGTGAGAGGTTCATAGGGAAACGGCCTGTCAAAATTGCCAATGTACTTGTTGATCTCTTTTTCAATTTTTTTGATATCATCTTTGCTGTTGCCATAATAGACAGGGCATGAGTCCAATAACTGGGCCAAATATTGTTCGAGTTCCGTATCGCTGAGCACCTGATGGCCGCTTAAAGAGGAGACGAGCAGCCTGATGGACCGCATTACTCCCTTGACCCCGGAAAAAAATTCATCTGACTTCTCAGCGGAAACCGTTTGTGGATTTATGGGATTTCCTTCAGCCCGCATCTGACTCGCTAATTTACTTAAAAAATGATGACGTAACGTGCTGTGGAAGAGATAGAGGTTGTCAAGGAGGGATGATACCAGCTTCAGCTTATTTAAAATATATTTATTAAATTGAAACTCGGTAATGCTTATTCCGAGAGATTGCGCAGTGTTTGGATATTTTTTAAGCAAGTTGCTCAAGGATTCATCTTGCACACTCAAGATCTCTTGTTTCACCGCATCTACCGCGGAAATTTTATCTGCGAATTTTTCATTGGAGGAATTGATGAAATCCTTGATGATTTCAATGGCGTTTATCGCTGTATCCGTGTGGTGCCTGATCACTGCCTGGGCAAGACCCGGCATGTCCGGGAGCTTTACATTCTCAAGGCGTATCTGGAGATCGTTTGCCTTGGCAAAATAATCGCTCAGCTTCGTGTCATTTCCTTCGATGGTTTCGTTTTTGGTTATGAACATGTATATTTCAAGACCATCCTCGAAATTGTCCGCCGATTTGCTGTTGATTTTTCTGGCAAGAGGCACAAGACCCTTGAGGGTCATTTTCTGCCTGAGCTCCAGATCTCCTGCAATTAATATTTCGGTTACATTTTTCAATCCTCCCATCTGTTCCTTCAGGGTGAGAAATTCCTTTTCCAGGGCAGAGGCCAAGGTTTGGGCACGTTCAGGAGTGACGGACTGCATATTGATGTCGGCCTCCAGGTTGCCGAGATCGTTTTTCCAGTGTTCTATTTGTTGGAGGATGTTTCTGGTGGATTTATTGAGAGATTCGCTGGCCTTTCGGATTTCTGCCAGGGGTAGCTCAAAATAGGCCAACCGTTCAGCATGTTTTTCAAAGTCGATATTGCCCCATTGGTTGATTCTGGGATCGGCCAATGCTTGCTGGATGTTGTTTTCACAGCGGGTCAGAAAACTTTTAATCCTATTGAGAGTTTCTTTGGCTTTTTCCATTTGGTTCGGTGGTTTTTAATCTTACCCGCAGTGAAATGAGGTGGTGTTTATGCGAAGGCTGA
>CALZHT010000032.1 GCA_945787445.1 uncultured Desulfobulbaceae bacterium | reverse complement strand
CGTAGAGGCGGAAAGCGCACTATAACAAACAGATTTGTCCGGGCCGAGGATATTGATAAACCGATCCGGCAAATAGAATTCAAAAAGCATGAACTTCGGTCGGAAAGAAGAGGACCACGAGAGCTGCGAGAGGTTGAGCGCCGCGGTCCGGCCGAAATACGGTCCAAGAAGGAATCCCGGCAACCAGGGATTAAACGGAAAGGTAAGGACCGGAGAGATTTTAAAATCGAACATACACCAACGGTAAAAGAGCGGCAAAAAATTGAGCGGCGCGGACCTTCCCGCAGGACAACTGAGATAGAAAGACAACGCACTGTTCCGGAACAGCCAAGAATAGATCGGCAAAGATCGACACGTGAGCAGCCGCGTATAGAACGACGAGGACCTTCACGTCGTCCAACCGAAATAAAAAGAGAGCGTAGTTCTCCCAGACAACCAAGGGTCGAACGGCAGCGGTCGACCCGGGAACAGCCGAAGGTAGAACGACGAGGTCCTTCCCGCAGGCCGACCGAGATGCAAAGACAGCGATCCACCCCCAGACAACCAAGAGTTGAACGGCAGCCACCGACACGACAACCGCAGCGAATAGAACGGCGGGGTCCCTCACGCAGACCGGCCGAGATAGACCAACAACCATCCAATCGAGAGTCAACTAGAATTGATAAAAGAGGCCGCTCACGCCGGACGCCGGAATTGAATAGAGAACGGTCTGGCTCCGGAAAAGGAAGAGATGACAGAGATTCTTCCAGAGGCAGAAAAGGGAGGCAACAATCTCAAGATGAAGAGTAAAAATTAGTGTCATGTCCAGCGCCAACTGACGCATCTTGCTCGTCCTTTGGCGCGCAAACGGCGTTGCGACTTCAGTCACATAGCGCTGCTATGCTCCTTCAGCCACGCCTTGTTGGCACGTCAAATTACTTCACAACCCTGCGACATTTCGCCTCTTGACACGACACTAGGTCCTGAGGCACAAAGGCAGAAGGAGTTGGTGTTCCTGTACCTGTAAAGCTTGACAAGCATAAAGCCGCCGTTTTAGCCTGATTTTAAGAAATTTCGAATATGATTACGTTTCTTAGAGAAACCATATAACAGGCAAGCGTTGTTCAGTCCTTACGCAAAAAATAATGGAAGACGACCGATTTTGCCCTGGCAATCTTTTGGAAGAAAGGAATGCAGGTAAACTTCAGATTGGTGTTTGTATACACCGCCATTGCTCTGGATTCGGTGCGCCAGGGGGAAAAAACACGTTTCAGGATTTTGATCAATATCCCGCCGGATCTTGAACCGGAGGATGGGGCAACCGTATCCTGGTCCGTGCAGCCGGCAGAGGCCGGCTTTATTACTGCAGAGGGTGATTTTGTCGGGTACCGTCCCGGTCCGGCCCAAATCGTTGCCGCTGTTGCCAATTTTATTGAAAGCAAGGCTGTCACTGTTGGCCCTCGGAACGGGCTGCAGGGTGCATTCGAAGTAGTCGCCGGCGACAACCAAATTGATCGTTTCAACTCCGACCTCTGGCTCTTTAACAACTTCGCGTATACAGGAACCTGGCGGCTCCGCGGTGAAGATCCGGTAACGCAATTGCCTGGCGACCGGATGTTTGTCTGGGACATTACCAATCCCGTTCTGCCGCTGTTGTCGGATACTGTGATTGTTGACGCCCAAACCGTAAATGACGTTAAAATCCGGGCTGACGGTACCCTGGCAGTGATAACCCATGAAGGCTCGGTTGATGAATTAAACGGCATCACCTTGCTTGATCTCACCGATCCGCTGAACCCCACTGTCATCACCCGCTTCACCGATGGCCTGGAACCCGGCGTTCACAATGTCTGGATCGAAGGTAATTATGTCTACGCCGTGGCGGACGGGCCAGGAAACGGATTGCGGATCATTGATATATCCGACCCTTTTACTCCTTTTGTGACAGCGACCTTTGTGGCGGAAACCAGTTTTCTACACGATGTGCAGGTGCGCGATGGACTGGCCATCCTTTCCCACTGGGACGACGGCCTTATCATCCTGGACGTGGGCCACGGCATTGTGGGCGGCTCCCCGGAAAATCCGGTGGAAGTGAGCCGCATTCGCACCGCAGGGGACCAGACCCATAATGCCTGGTACTGGCCGGCAGGCGGCTATGTCTTTGTCGGTGAAGAGGATTTTGAAGCGCCCGGTAAAATGCATGTGATCGATGTGCAAGACCTGTTTGCCCCACGGGAGGTTGCCACCTTTGCCGTCCCTGAAACCACGCCCCATAATTTCTGGCTCGATGAGGAGCGGGGTATTCTTTACGCTGCCTGGTATTCCGCCGGCCTGCATGCCATCGATGTGAACGGCGAGCTTTTAGGCGAACTTGAAAAACAGGGCCGCGAAATAGCAGCCATTGATTACGGAACCGACAGCGGCTGCCAGTCAGCGAACGGAACCTGCACTTGGGCGCCGCAACTGCATAACGGCCTGATCTTTATTACTGATATGAATACGGGGCTCTGGGCATTTGATCCGCAGGTTTAGTGAGGAGTAAAGTGTGAGGTGTGAGGGCTGAGAGGTAAAAACATTTTTTTAAGGTCTTCTCTTCATTCTTTACTCCTCACTCTTCACTAAAAATGACTTAACATAGGAGGTTGAAGTGGAGGTAACCTATTCAAATTATCTGCAATTGGAAAAACTGCTTTCTCTCCAACAGCCACTTTCCAAAGGACCGCACCATGATGAAATGTTTTTCATCCTCATTCATCAGGCTTATGAACTCTGGTTTAAAGGAATACTTTATGAAATCGACTTTCTGGAGAAACTCTTTGACCGAAACGATACTCCGGCTGCCGTGCATACCCTAGGGAGGATCTGTGCCATTAATAAAATACTGCTTCTGCAAATCGATACCCTGAAAACTCTGGCGCCCCTTGAATTTCTCGGCTTTCGTAATGATCTCGGCACTGCCAGCGGTTTTCAATCATTCCAGTTCCGTCAACTTGAATTCACCCTCGGCTATAAAAATCACGCAACAATATTACGTTTCCCTGAAGGCAGTGATGCCCGCCGACACATGGAAGAACGTTTTCATAAACCCGTACTCTGGGACAAATTTTTGCATTATCTGGTTAGAGAAGGATATGATGTACCCCAAGAGCTGCTCAACCGAGACACCACTCAGGCCGTCCAATCCTCAAGAGAATTGCAGGCAATCCTCATCGATATCTATCGTCATAACCCTGCAATCACCCAGGTTTGCGAACGGCTGCTTGATCTTGATGAAGGTTTTCAGGAATGGCGCTATCGGCATGTCAAAATGGTGGAACGGATGATCGGCAGTAAATCGGGAACCGGTGGATCGACCGGCGTTGCCTATCTGACCTCAACCTTGTTTAAGCCGGCTTTTCCCGATTTGTGGGCAATTCGCACGGAATTTTGATAATTAGAGGCAGAAGGCACAAAGGCAGAAGGCAGAAGATTAAAGAGTGAGGAGTGAGGAGTGAGGAGTGAGGAGTGAGGAGTGAAAATTATTCCGATTTCCCTTTGTAGTCAACAAAATATTTTTTAACAACGGCTAAATGCGCTGTGAAAAACAAAAGCGATTACTTGGTATTATTTTATTGTTGCATATTTTTTAAGGACTCTGGATATTGAGAAACCTCAAACATTTCCTAAAAAAAACTTTGTGCCTTCTGCCTTTGTGCCTTAAAAAATAAATGAGGTAATTTATGCTCTTGCTCTCCATTCATCCCGTTATCCAGTTTTTCGCCATCCTGCTGGCCATTTATGTCTTATTCCTTGGCATCCAGAGGGTTCGGGTGCTGCACCTCAAGCATTCGAAAGTGGTTTTCAAATGGAAGCACCATGTATTTCTGGGGAAAATCGCCTTGGGAGTAATCATGGCCGGGGCTTTGATCGGCATGACCGCCGTCTTCCTGCGCTGGCACAGAATATTTATAACCGGTCTGCACGGGAAAATAGCCATGGTTATAGTTGTCCTGGCTCTATTTGGTTTTGTATCGGGACACTTTATGGATAAAAGGAAAAAGAAAAGAAAATACCTGCCGGCCATTCACGGCATCAATAATCTGATGATCGTATTACTGGCCCTCTACCAAGTAGTCAGCGGCATCGGCATTTACCGTTACTATGTCCTGGGACTGGCCCACTAAAGGAAGTGCCTAAAGTGCTAAAGTGAGCTAACATGCCTAAAGTTAAAGGATTTATCAGAAAAGGGCATAAAGTACACTGGGGGATAATCTAATAATTTTCACTCCTCACTCCTCACTCCTTACCTTCTAATCCTCAGTCCTCAGTCCTTAGTCGTTTAAACCTTTCTGCCTTCTGCCTTTCTGCCTCATTTTTTCTCTATTTTATTCTTCAATAGATCACCAAGTGTTCCCATGGACGAAGTTTTTGTTTTCTTTTTTTCAGCAGTATATTGCTCAAACATTTCCTGTTCCGATTCCTCGGAAAGCTCTCCTTCTTCAACATGTTGTTCCGGATGGGCGAGGGAGAGACTGATCCGCCTGTTCTCCATATCCACAGAGCCTATGCGCACTTCTATTTCCTGACCTTGCTCGGCCACCTCCCTGGGATGATTGATTCTTCTCCCCATTCCCAGTTGCGAAATATGTAACAGACCGTCAATGCCGGGCTCCAGTGTAACAAAGGCCCCAAAATTTACCAAGCGGGACACCCGGCCCGAATGGATGGTGCCCTCCCGGTATTTTTCTTCCGCCATGGTCCATGGGTCAAGCGATGTACCTTTCAGACTGAATGCGAAACGATCATTCTGCCAATCAAGTTTTAGGACCGTTACTTCAACTTCCTGGTCGGGGTGGACAATCTCGTGAATATCATCAATCTGGCCCCAGCCTAATTCAGAGACCGGAATAAGCCCTTCAAGACCGCCGATATCAATAAAGGCGCCAAAATCCCGGACAGATGTAATCGTCCCGGTGACAGTGCTCCCTTCCTGTAGTGTTTCCTTCAGTCCCTCCTTCTGTTTATCGCGCTCTTCCTCCAGAAGGATTCTGCGGGAAAGAATAATATTCCTTCCTCCTTCCTTGTATTCCGTTATTTTGAAGGTCAGATGCTGTCCCACATATTCCTCGGCATTTTCAACCCTGCGCAGATCCATCTGAGAATAGGGACAAAATGCCCGGGTATCACCGGTAATTTTTACTTGGAATCCTCCCTTCACTTCCTCATCAACATATCCTTCAAGTGGAATGGAGCTTCGGTAAATTTCATCAAGATTGTCCTTAATTGCGGAGCCGCTCATCTTGGTAGTGAAGAGCTGTTCGTTATGCCGCGCCGAGACAAAATATACCTCGATTTCATCGCCTTCCTGTACCGTGAGGGAGGAATCCCGATCTTCAAATTCTTTGCGGTCAAGGTACCCTTCACTCTTGCCGCCCAGGTTAATAAAAACACCATCTCTGGTAATCCGGACAATGTTGGCCTTGACCTTTTGTCCCGGCTCCAGGCTGACTTGTTGAACTGACTTTTCATCGAACAATTCGGCAAAACTTTTTTCGTTTCTCATCTGTTCTTGAGTTGATTCCATTTTTTTTTCAAAATCATCCTGCATCTTTTTCCATCCCGAATTAAAAATATTTTTAAAGCTTTTTAATACCTTCTTTGACGTACTTATCAAATAATCTTTCTTACTTAATTGGAGCGCCGATATCCACCCTCTCCTCCTCCAGCATGGAGGTCTCCAGAATAACGAAACTGGGTTGCCCGTCCTTGCCCAGGAGTTCGCCGGGATTCACCATAAGCGTTTCACCGTGCTTTTCCACTCTGTAGGCATGGTTGTGACCGCAACACACAACATTAAAAATTCCTTGGCTTGCCAGCCCCCTTGCCATCTCCGGATAATGGGTAAAAGCGATCTTTCTACCGCCTGCCTCGATTGCTCCCAAGACACCGTGATGGGTTATGGATGGGAATTTGGTGCCGCACCATTGTGATATAAGGTGCTGGTCCCCCGCGTTATTGCCGTATATCAAATGGACCGGTCCGCCGAATTTGGCGAGTTCGTCGAGCATAAACGGCGATATCAAATCGCCGCAATGTATTATCACTTGCACTCCGTAAGAATTACAATATGTGATTGCGGACCGCAGATTAAGAATATGGTCGTGGGTGTCGGAGAGTATGGCGATTTTCATGGCGCCCCCTCCAGAATATTTCTCAGGGCATTAAGACAGACATCATTGTCCGGCCGTTCTTTGAGTGACATGCGGAAATATCTGTCATCAAGTCCAAAAAAGTTGTCACAGTTTCTGATCATCACCCGGTGTTCTAAAAGTTCTTGCCGCAGTTGCGGCGCCCTGATTGGTCCTGTAAGACAGCAAAGAATAAAATTCGCCCTGCCTTGAATGACTTCTACGTGTGGCAGTTCCAGCAGACAATTTATAAATCTTGGCCTCTCCCTTTCGAGAAACTGCATCACTTCTTCGATGTATTGGTCACCTTTACTCAACACATATTCGCCGGCAATTTGGGCCATGCGGTTTACCCCCCAGGGTTTGCGGCGCTTCGCCATAACCCGCATGTTTTTTTCAGCTGAAACCAGAAACCCTAACCGCAGTCCTGGTATGCAGAAAATCTTTGAAAAGGAGGCAAGCACAAACAGATTGTCCGGTATTGGAAATCGTAACAGTGACGACTCCCTTACAAAAGGAAGATATGATTCGTCAACCAAAAACATGGTCTCGGGATGATCTTGAATAAACTGATAAAGCTCCGCACTCGGGGTGACAAATCCGGTGGGATTGTTCGGATTGCACAAAAAAACAAGTTCCCTGCCATGAAGTACCGACCCTAACGTACCGAGATCCAGATTAAAATCGTCATCTTCCTGAAGAGCAAAATTATCCACCTGAATTCCTGCCCATTGGCAGGCCAAATGATAGTCGGAATATGTCGGATTGATAATAATTGCCCTTTCAGGTTGCGTCGCAGCAGGAATTGCATAAATATACTCGGTGGTGCCGTTTCCCACCAGGACCTGCGAGGCCGAGAGGTCGTACTTGGCAGCAAACATGTTTGACAGGGTATCACTGCCGGTCTCAGGCAAATACCCTATTTCATCAAGCCTGCCGGTAAGCACTTCCTGCAAGCCGGGGATTATCCCCAGCGGAGTCAGGTTGCTGCTCATATCAATAAGCTCTGATATAGGACAACCCAACTCTTTTGCTGTGGCAAGAATATTTCCGCCATGACTAGCAGGACTTCTGCTCTTTGAATAATGCTCTGCCATGTTAATCCCCTTCATCTTTGACAACCAAAGCCTGACCAGCAACCATAAAAATCACCTTGGAACAATCCTTGGCTACCTGCTGGTTGGTCCATCCTGCCAGATCGCGGAACCTGCGGGCCATACCATTTTCCGGTACTATACCAAGTCCGACCTCATTTGCTACCAGAACAACCGTTGCGTTAAGCCCGGCAATAACATTGAGTACATTCTTAATCTCATCCTCAATTTGCTCGTCAGAAAAATTCCTTAACATCAAATTTGTGATCCACAAGGTGAGGCAATCAATCAAAAAGACATCGGTTGCCTGTTGATGTTCCTTGAGCACCGCGGCGAGAGCAATCGGCTCCTCAACAGTGCGCCATGCCATGCCCCTTGCTTGCCGGTGCAAGGCAACCCGATGAGCCATTTCCGGATCATCTCGAGTTTCCAGAGTTGCGATAAATGTTTTGCGCTCTGCGAAATGCCCGCTCACCCATTGCTCAGCATGCTTACTTTTCCCGCTCCTACAACCACCGAGGACAAACATTGTAAGCGGTTTATCAATTTTTTCGCATGTCATATACTGTTTTCCTAATGTTATCTCCGCACCGCAAGGGAGAGATATTTCTCGTCCTGTGAAAACATCAACCGTTTCATTACCATGGAATCAATAAACTGCAAGAGTTTGTCCCGGTTTAATCGCGGAAAGTGGTCAAGCAGGTCATCCATGTCTCTCATCTCGGTACAGAATAAATATACATCCCGGGAAAGTCCACGGAGGCGATGATGGAGGGTCGGTTTGTTCGGCAATTCCTGACGGATAATGAGAAAATCACCTCCGTTTCGATAGGAAAGCGCCGGGCCTCTCCCTGATGATGACCTTGCCCGCTTGCGGTGAAAGGCTTTCCATGCTGACATCTTTTGCACCACCGGTTTCCAGAGCCCTCTCTGCAGCGTGCGGTCTCCCCGGTATTCTTTTATGAGAAAGGTCAGGTTGGGCAGCATCTCACGGGGAAACAGTTTGGCAACATGCCTGTGGTGAACTATAGCTCGAATACCATAGTTTGCCGGTTCCCTGTCAACCGGGCTTCCAAGACCCAGAAAAAAAGAAGCTGGGGCAAGGGGGCGAAAAGGCCAGACAAAATCGAGATTTTTCATGGTGTCATCCACCTCATCCTGAGTGCTGCCTGGAAACTCAATGATTAAATTTCCATCCAACTCTATATTCCGGGCAAGAGCGTCTTTCATGAGGGCAATATTTTCGATTACAGACACACCTTTTTTGAGCTTTTTGAGCAGGCTTTCGCTCAATGCTTCTATCCCCGCCTGCACGGTTACAAGGCCTCCTCTCTGCATGACCTTCAGGTCATCATTACTGTGTCCTACCCGGATCTCTCCAAAAAACCTGAAATCATGCTTTAAGGGTGCAAGCTTTTCAAAAAAACGATGCGATTCCTTAACCGGAAGTGAGTTATCCGTAAATGAAAAATCAAGGCACTCATATTTTTCAGACAAGGTGATGACTTCATTTATCATCTGATCCGTCTTTTTAGCACGGTAGCCGCGCCATTGGGTATTAAGATTGCAGAAAGCGCATTTCCCCCACCAGCACCCTCTGGAGAATTCGATCGGTAATTCAGGAATAAACGGCTCTTTGCCGAACCACTGTTGCATCTCTGTAAAATAATCGCTGAAATCAGGGATCGGCAGCTCGGAAAGGTCGTCAAACTGACAAAATGAGACCATTTCCTTGTCGGAAACATTCTGAGTTCTGCTCATTATGGAAGACGGCAATGTGACCTGCTCATGCCTTATATATCTACACAACTCCAAAAGGGGCTTTTCCCCCTCCCCTTGAATGATATAATCGATCTGTGGAAAATTGGTCAGCAAGGAAACCGCACTCTGGGAAACACAGGTGGATCCGCCAAAAACTATGGGCAAATCCGGACGGCTTTCTTTTAGCATGCGGGCGGCGGCCAGCGAGGCAAAAAGCTGATTAAAGCAGACGGAAAAACCGACAAGGTTAAAATTGTTCCACTGCTCACCTTCAATAAAACGAGTGAGCGACTCTGCCAGAACCGCATGGGTGGTATCGAAATCAATGGCCATTGACTCTTGAGACTTCTTATGTGCCTCTTTGACAATACTTTTGGCCTGGTCGTACCGCCCCGGAAAAAGAAGCGGGCTGTATAATGCCTCACAGCCCCAGACATCCTGTGATATCCAGTGGTATACATCTCCCCCTAAAATTTTGGCAGCATGGAGATACGGATGAAAAGCCTGCACAGCAATGCGGCTGTCACTTTTTTCAAGAAAACCCTTCAGAGTGCCGAGCTGGACGGACGGTCGGTTGAAAATATGCCACGGCATGGCGATCAAGGCCATCCGCATGGATGCCTGCGCCTTAGAGGTATGTACTGATTCCATTTAGTTTTCGATTATTTCCGTGTCAGGCGGAGGTGTATATGAAAACAACTTTTCCGAAATGGTTGGATTGATGCTGATGTCCCTAAACTGAAGATCTGTGATGCTGCCGAACTGATCAACTATCAACAACCGTCTTATGAGAAAAGATGTTGTATCTACCCAGAGATGAAGATAATCGACTTGCGGATGTGGCTGTTTCGGCACCAGCTTGATGACATGGGAATCCTCTAAAGCCAGATCTTCTTCCTGAATGGTGGTTGAACTTCCATTCTGCGGGAAAGGGATGTCCTGGTCCGGCGGCATGACTTCAAAATCCCTGGTAATATTGCCCGCCCCGGTGAAAAAAGAATACGTTACATCAGATTTGATGTAGTCTGTTGCCTTGGCAATAAGCATCTGTTTATTTTTGGCGAAATACATGAAAAATTTCTTCCCATCACACACTATGACCTGCTTATCGGGCGTATGATAATCCCATCGCAATTTCCCCGGTTTTAACAGAGTCATATTTCCCGCACCTTTGCGCACCCTTCTGCTCATGGCAATGGTAGTCACCTGGCTGAAAACGGCGGTAATGCTTTTGGTGTTCTCATACGTATGCTGCAGCCGTTCAGCCACTTCCATAGGAGACAAGATTTTGGCATGAACAGGTGGTATACATGTCAAAAAAAAGATGCTTAATAACACTGTATAAAATGATGCTGTTTTATGTAACATGAGAGGTTAATTCCCAAAAAGATATGGTTATGAACCGAAGGCGACACGGTTAAGATCTACTTGCCTGCCAAAGATTTTTTTGGCTGTCGCCATTGCCGCTTCCGTCACATCAGAGACATAATACCGGCTTTCAACATTCTGTGAAAGAGTGTCAGCAATTCCAGGATTATTTTCCAAAAAATTTTTCAAATTTTCCGCCATGGCTTCAGAGGAATCTATGACTTTGACCCTTTTCCCAATGCGAGGTTTTATTAAATGGAGGAGTAAAGGATAATGTGTGCAGCCAAGGACAAGAGTATCTACCGCTTTCTGTTTAAGGGGAGTAAGGTATCGCCGTATAATCATTTTCGTTTCCGGTTTGTTGATCCAGCCCTCCTCTACCAAGGGCACAAAAAGGGGGCAGTCCTTTGAAAAAACCTGAAAAGAAGAGTCAATAGCCTTTATTTCTGTTTCATAAATATTGCTTGAAATCGTTGCCCTTGTGCCGACAACACCAACTTTGCCATTCTGCGATGCAACAACTGCTTCTGAAACCGCCGGGGTGATCACTTCAAATACTGGAATATCAAAGCTATTCTGTAACACATTGGAAGCCACACTGGCCGCTGAATTACAGGCAATGACAATGAGTTTTGCGCCTTTGGAAATCAGAAACTCAGTATTCTGGAGGGAATACCTGATAATTGTTTCAGCACTCTTCGAACCATACGGCGTCCTCGCTAAGTCCCCAAAATAAATAATATTATACGAAGGAAGCTTTTTTTCTATGGCGCGGGCCACAGTCATACCGCCCACCCCGGAATCAAATATGCCGATCATGTAAATGTTTTCTTTGAATTAAGGTTGATGAAATCGTAAAAAGTCCTTTTATACCACAGAGGACACAGAGTGCACAGAGCAAAACCTTATTATTTTAGTCAGTTACCTCTGTGCTCTCCGTGTTCTCTGTGGTGAATTTATAGTTTTTGCAAGTCTGTCAGGGTTTATTTAAGGTGCCACCTGCTCATTTCATCAGGAATGGGAATACTACAAGGAGAAAGCTTTTTAATCAATTCATTTGCACCACCGTTACCCGCAACTCCCTAAGGATAAGAACGCGATACATTGTTAACCACCTGCGCATAAAACAAAAAATGGAATCGGCCTGCACAGGCTGATTCCATTTTCCAAAAAGCGCGCTTGGTTGAAAAGAGTTTTATTGCATACGATCCGCCCGCAACTTTAGGCACTTTAGTGCACTTCTAACTTTAGGCACTTTAATGAACAACGTACACGCATTCGGGATCATGCCAAAACTTCTCGAGGCCAGATTGTCTGAAGGTATATGAATACCCATGCAACCGGACTAACGGGCTGCAGCTCCTTTTTTCTTGGTTTTGCTGCCCTTTTTTCGACGTGCTATTGCTTTCTTTAAATTTTCCGGTAGACCTCTTGCTTTCCCAGCCTTCTTGCGGCGGTCGGAGAGCGACTTTGCGCACAACGGCTGCCTCAAGGAAAAACCCCATTTTTCCCTGTATTGTCGGCCATTCAATCCATGTGACTTGAGATGCTTGGGTGAAAGCATCCTGAATTCCTGACCGCATTCAAGACAAACAATCTTATTCTTCTGAATTGATTTTTCCGGACTTCTGCCTGCACCTGACATTGCCATCTCGTCTCCAGGCAGCATGCCTTCTTGGGCTCCTGCGGCAATTCTTGCCTCATGCAATTGCAATTCTTGAAGTGCTTTAAATGTGCTCTGCAAAGAAAAGGTGATTTCTTCTGTTGTCATACCTTTTGTTGTACATTGTGACTGAACTAAATCTGCAGCCATCTCAACCAAACTCTTAGTCATCATATTCCTCCTGATCAAAACAAAAATTCAAACAATGCCCTGCTTTTAGTTGATATCGTAAAAAAAAATACATATCAAGTTTTTTTGACAAATAACTGCCTTAAAAAAACATTTTTTTGAATTTCATAGTGCACAATTCACCAGAAAAGCGGGTTGATATTCCCTATAAACCACCGGTTTTGCTAAAAATAAAACAAACAACACAATTTCAGCTAAAGTGCTGTCTTTTTTCAAAATTAATTCAACAAGTACAATCAAACAAATATGTAGCATTGTTTAACATGTTACAAAGCAAAATATCAGTATATCAACAAACGAATAATCAGATTGAACCAAATGCCCCTATTCGAATATTTGATTGTATCTCATTTACAGGGACTGTTCCAATCTGTTTTAATGAAAAACAGATTGGAATATTGAAATGAGATCGTTGCTCCTAGTGATTTGAAGATTTACTGAATTAATATCTTGATAGTACGGGCAGTTTTTAATTTTTTCTCAGGAGTGCGTTGTTCGGCCTAGGGCTCTTGGCGCCGGTCAATCATAAAATTACTTCCCCCCTGTTTTTTCACATAACTTTTGAGTTGGGACGCAGCTTCGGAGACCTGTCCATAATGTTTAAACTTATTCTTACCGGTTATAACTGCTGCAATAGAGAGGCTGAGAAGATCAAATCGTTTTTCTGTGCCCTGTCGGTCAATACCACTATAATTACCAGCCTTAACATCTGCCGGGCTTAAGAACATGTTCTTTACCAATTCAAAATGTGTCAAAATCTTTTCACATACATCCTTTGCTTTTTCCGCCAATACAACAAAAACAAAGTCATCTCCCCCTACGTGCCCTACAAAGCTTTTATGTCTCGCTATTTCATCTACAACATTAACGATTATTCTGGCAGTCATGATAATCACTTCATCTCCCCGTGAAAAACCATACCGGTCATTGTAAGGTTTAAAATTATCAATATCAGCATAACAGACAGCATAACTTTCTTCAAACGGAAGAATTTTTTGTATCTCCTTGATAATAGAAGTATTTCCCGGGAGTTTGCTTAAAGGATTATTGTCAAAAACTCTGTTCATCCTCGCTTCAGCAAGTTTAATTCTGGCAAGAAGAAGCTCCGGAGTGGACGGCTGGATCAGGAAGTCATCAACATGGTATGCCTGCCAGCTCATGTCCCCGACATTTGATCCGGGCAACAAAAGAATTATAGGCATATGCGCTTTCTGAAGGCAGGCCTTTGCGGCCTTAATGAGCTCGATATCACGATTACCGCCGAAACCTTTCTCAAGGATAAGAAAATCAGGTGGGTCGTCGAAAACAAGGCCTATTGCTTCAGATATGCTTTTACCTTGAAACAGGTGAAAGTCATTTTCTTTCAGGAGATCCCTGTTGGAGGTGACAAATTCTTGCGGACCGGCAACAAGTATTCGAGCCATTTTCAGATTGAAATTAAGTTTCGAGGTCAGGAGTTCTGAACTTACTGCCAGACCATATCATTCGTTGCCGGGCTCTACCGGTTCTTGCTCAGCCTGAATCTCAAGGCTGAATCCCTTGACATCCCACAACTTATCCTCAACTTCTTCAAGCACCTGGTCAAGATCTTCAGGGGTGAGTTCCAGGACCCGCCAGGCTCTGTTGTTCAGCACCGGAATCCAGATATCATGGAAATGGCCGTATCCCAACCCCCGGATCATGATATCGCCGAAATGGACAATGGAACTTGACAGCATCTCAGTCTTTGCCAGGCGGGGATCATGATGACAGGCAACCGGTTCGATAAGTTTTTGGGGAAGATTCCATTTTTTGGCCAGCCAGCCTCCCACTTCAGCATGCTCCAAACCAAGCACTTGCAGTTCAGCTTCACGCACTGAGATCTTGCGGTCTTGGACCATCTGCTGGATAGCCTCATACTCTTCAGGCAGTTCCATTTTAATGGCCACCTTGCCTATATCATGAATAAGCCCGGCTGTGCTGATCTCCTCCGGTTCGCTTAATCCCAGACGCTTGGCCAAAACACTGCTTACAACGGCACAGCCAAGGGAATGCTCCCAGAGCTCAACATCCTCCTTTTCCATAACCTCAAAAATAGAGGCACTTATAATCAGGCTTTTAATTACATTGAAACCAAGGAGAATAATGGCACTTGCCAGGGAGCTGATCCTTTGAGGAAAACCATAAAAAGCGGAATTGACCAGCTTAAGGAGTTTAGTAGCCAGGATATGATCCTTACTAATAACTTTTCCCATTTGCTCGGAGGTAGTTTCCGGGTCTTCTGCCATCTTGGTAAGCTTGGAAACGACACCGGGAAGGGTCGGCAGGCTCTTTATCTCCCTCAACCTCTTTTTGAAATGGTCGCGTTTATCCTCATCAATTGTTGGCATTACTTACTCCTGCTCATAAGCAATCGTTCCATCAAACGCTTCTTCAAATACATCAGAGGAGGGATATCTTCAACCTTGCTGAACCGTTCAACAATGTCTTGCAATTGTTCTTCAACAGTTTTTTCACCTTCAATTTGAACAGGATGGCCTTCTACTGCAATATGGCTGATTTCCATCCTTTTGAGGCGCTCAATGAGACCGGAACTTAATTCTGTGCCTTTGCCGCAGAGGATTCTTCCTTCCGGGGTGAGTACATCCCGGGCCAGAATCATACCTTCAGCTGCCAATGCTGTGATGATTTCCTGCAAAACTTTTCTCCCTTAAGATGATCCCACAATTCCTGCAATTTTCAAAAACAATAACAGAAGTAAGTTTACTTAGTGACATTATATAGTTAATCATCAAGCAAGCAAAGGTAATCTTTTGATATTCCGTCTAAAAAAACGTAAATCAGCATGGGGTGCGACGGGCCCTGGAAACTTGAAATCCCTGTTCCGTAAGCGATTACAAGGGCCTCATATCCTCGAAATCCCGCCTTTGTCGGGACAGGGACGCCTGTGAACTGTACTGGTGTTACGTGAACAGGCCGATGACAAAGGAGATGAGGCCCCTGTGATCGCTTACAAAAAAAGCAATGCCCCGTTGACAGAGAGAGCATACTGCATTAAATTAGCTCCTGATTAAAAGTTAATTGTTTCATGGTAGAGATGACAACAAGTCCTCCCTTGTAATCATAATACACGCGCTCTGATACAAGGAAACAGGGCTTGTTTTTACGTTAAAGGCAAATAAAAAACACTTCCGTACTCACTTTTAGAGGTATGCAGACAATGCCCATTTATGAATATGAATGTGAAGAATGCCGGATTGTGATCGAGGAATGGCAAAGCTTATCTGATGAGCCCAAGACCACCTGCCCTTCCTGTTCCGGCTCCCTGAAAAAACTTATTTCCCAGAGTTCCTTTCAGCTCAAGGGAGGAGGCTGGTATGCCGACGGCTACTCAAGCAGCTCTTCCAAAAATAACAAGCCCTGCAGCACCGGTTCCTGTACAGCAAATTGTTCGTCAACCAAAGAATCTGACAAAAAACCTGCTTGCGCAGATTCGGCGAGTTCGTGTAAAAGCTGCTGAGAAATCTCGATAATCCCATTACCTCATTTCATCGTATCAATAGCTCTTTAGAGCTTCTTATCTCACGATAGCCATGGCGTCACCATAGCTGTAGAATCGATAATCGTGATTCACAGCATGCTGGTATGCCATTTTTATGCGATCCTGTCCGGCAAGAGCACTCACCAGAAAAAGAAGTGAAGAGCGGGGCAGATGAAAATTCGTTATCAGGTTTTTTACCACTTTAAACCGGTATCCTGGAAAGATATACAGATCGCACCAATCTTCAACATCCCTGACCTCGCCATCTTCGCTTGCTGCAAATTCAAGGGCTCGAGCTGTTGTTGTACCCACAGCCCAGATGGATCCGCCTGAACTCCTTACTCCATTGATCTGTTTAGCGGTTTCCTTTGTAACGGTTACATATTCAGCATGGATATTGTGCTTGCGGATATCATCGACCCGCACCGGCGCAAAGGTGCCATATCCCACATGTAAGGTAATGGAAGTCACTCCTACGCCTTTATCACGGATCCTTTTCAGGAGTTCCTCGGTGAAATGCAATCCAGCGGTTGGAGCAGCAACGGCACCATTTTTTTTTGCATATACTGTCTGGTAGCGTTTTCGATCCTCAGGCTTTTCGCCACCTACCCTTCGTATATAAGGAGGCAGCGGCATGCTGCCGTGTTCCGCCAGTAGTTGGTCAAGGTTTCCTTTGTACCGCAGAAGAATTTTTACTTTTCCGTCAGGATAATGCTCTTCGACAATTCCTTCCAGCTCAGGGCCGAATATAAGCCTTCTTCCAGATCCTGGACGTTTTGAACTCCTTATAAGAGCAAGCACGGGAATTTCCTCCCAGTCGTCGGCGCCGGTGACGCCCCTGGTTTTGTCATATAAAAAGTGAGGATATTGCAAAACCAGTACTTCAACTTTGCCGCCCGTGTCTTTCTTTCCAAGCAACCTGGCAGGGAAAACTTTGGTATCATTTACCACCAAGAGATCTTTGGGATTTAGTAGGCTGACAAGGTCCTCAAAGCGTCTGTCAATGAAAGTATCGTTTTTGCAGTCCAGGACAAGGAGTTTTGATGCATCACGTTTCTGGGAAGGCTCCTGGGCTATTTTTTCTTCAGGAAGAAAATAATCAAAATCCTCAATATCATATGATGAATCCATATGGGGAAATTTCCTCTAAATTCAGAACTCCTGAACCCGAAACGTAATTTCAAGGAGTTACTAAACGTTCTCGGATTTTGCAATGATACCTATAAAGTGCCTAAAGTGAGCTAAAGTTTGAAGTGCCTAAAGTTAAAGGATTTATTTGATCAGAAAAGTACCATAACTTTAGGCACTTCAAACTTTAGGCACTTCTTTTAAGCTCGTATTTTTGGTATCAACTAAAAATCTGCCGCGATCAGGATATCTAAAATTACATAATTTTGCATAAAATCTTCAGGGTAGCAAATCGGTACGCTGGGTGATGTAACAAAGCAGCAGACCACAGGCCATGGCAATCAGGCCCATGCCACGCAAAAAACCAGGACGCATCTGAGCAATCTGGAGCATCCAGCGTCGCATTGCCTCAGGAAACGCGACATATGGAATACCTTCAAGGATGAGAACAAGGCCTATTAGGGTAATCAAAAGCTTCATGTCGTCCAACTTACCAAGACATGTTACCTTTGGCAATGAACGGTATGTGAATTTCTGATCCGATCAATTTACCAGGACACACAAGAAAACAAGGTACCTGATCACGGGGCAAGAAAACTAAGTATAGTCTTAGCAAATCCTACTGTATGCGGTTATCACGCCAAGGCGTGACAGATTCGCGATAGAGGCGTGTCCGCTATAGTTGACCTATGCGGACGCGCCGATGACAAAGAAGATGCGGTGCCCTGTGACCGCTTACGAAAAAAGAAGGATGCAAGATAACCGGCGAACGGGTATAATCAAGCCCTTTTTCGCCAAAGAAACAACTGCTATTTACTGACTATTACCTATATTTGAGCTATTTTCGAGTTTGCCGAAGATGAGCGAAAGAGGACATTTCGCTATCACGCCATGGCGTGATGCGGGATGTTCTCTGACAAAGTCCCGCTGTAGCGGGATGAAATCGAAAATCCCGGAGGGTTTCAATTTTTGAAAACTCAAATCAGTATAAGAACATTAATAAAAAACAAAATACATTCCTTTTCAAAATTTGAAACGCTCAATTTAGGTGTTGCTGTTTCGACCAGGCTTCATCAATTGTAATAGTGTTTTATTTTTATGATGCAAAGAAAAATAACCAAAGAGATACATATTGGCGGTGTGGCTGTCGGCGGGAACGCGCCCATTGTGGTGCAGTCCATGACCAACACGGACACCAGAGATATTGAAACCACCGTTGCCCAGGTCAACCGTTTGGAGGAAGCGGGTTGTGAAGTCATCCGTGTCGCAGTTCTCGACCTGGAAGCAGCCCGCGCCATCAAACACATCAGAAACCAGATCCACATACCTCTGATTGCAGATATTCATTTCGACCATCGGTTGGCCGTTGCCAGTATTGAAAACGGCGCCCAGGCTATCCGCATCAATCCAGGCAACATCGGCGGGGAAAACAAACTCCGTCATGTGGTTGACGCAGCCAAGGCCCATAATTTACCAATCAGGGTTGGGGTTAATTCAGGTTCGGTGGAAAAAGATATCCTTGCCAAATACGGCAAACCTGTCCCTGAAGCCCTTGTTGAAAGCGCATTGCGCAATGTATCCCTCCTCGAAAAACAGGGATTTTTTGAGATAAAGATTTCCATAAAATCATCAGACGCCATGGCTACGGTTGCTGCCTATCGCCAACTGGCTGAAGCTACAGAATACCCTTTGCATCTAGGAGTTACCGAAGCAGGCGGACTTATCGCCGGAACGGTCAAGTCCAGCGTGGCCCTGGGCATATTGCTTTCAGAAGGCATCGGCGATACGATCCGCATTTCCCTTACCAGGGATCCTGTAGAAGAAATCAGGGTGGCCTACGAGCTTCTACGCGCTCTTCATATCAGGGAACGGGGACCTGAACTCATATCCTGCCCGACCTGCGGAAGATGCGGGATTAATCTGTTCAGCCTTGCCGAGGAAGTTGAAAAGCACATACAGAACATGACTTCCCCTTTAAAAGTCGCGGTAATGGGTTGTATCGTCAATGGACCGGGAGAGGCAAAGGAAGCGGATATCGGTGTTGCCGGCGGCAAAGGAACCGGGATAATTTTTAAAAAAGGAACGCTCTATAAAAAAATACCGGAAAAGAATCTGCTCACTGTTTTTCTTTCCGAACTGGATAAAGTGGCCCGGGAAAAAGCTTTACAGCAGGAAGAAGATAAAAATACCAGCTTAAAAGAAGTGCCTAAAGTTTGAAGTGCCTAAAGTTATGGTACTTTTCGATCAGATAATTCCTTTAACTTTAGGCACTTCAAACTTTAGGCACTTTAGGCACTTTACAGGGATCATCATATTTCATATTCGATAACGACTTAACAAGCAACACTGAGGATAAATCCAATAAATTTTGCTAAGGTTTCAATTAATTATGCGTTTTTCACAATTACTTCTTCCGACATTAAAAGAGACGCCTGCAGAGGCAGAAGTGGTAAGTCACAAACTTATGCTGCGGGCCGGTTTTATCAGAAAACTCACCAGCGGCGTTTACTCCTACCTCCCCCTGGGACTTGCCGCCATCCGAAGGGTTGAAAATATTATCCGCGAGGAAATGAACCGGGCCGGTGCCCAGGAACTCCTCATGCCCATGGTGCAACCGGCCGATCTCTGGATCGAATCCGGGCGATGGGAAAAATATGGCCCCGAACTCCTTCGTTTTACAGACCGGAACGGCAGACAAAGCTGCCTCGGCCCCACCCATGAAGAAGTAATCACCGATCTGGTCCGTAAAAATATTCACTCATACCGCAACCTTCCTTTAAACCTCTATCAGATCCAGACCAAATTCAGGGATGAAATCCGACCCCGTTTCGGCCTGATGCGCGGCCGTGAATTCATCATGAAAGACGGCTACAGTTTTGATGCGTCGGAAAAGGATGTTGAAATCACCTATGAGAAAATGTATGAGGCGTACAATAGAATTTTCAGCCGTTGCGGCCTGGCCTTCAGGGCGGTGGAAGCCGACACCGGCACCATTGGCGGCAGCTTTTCCCATGAGTTCATGGTGCTTGCCGAAACCGGAGAAGATACCCTGGTGATTTGCAAGGAATGTTCTTACGCCGCCAATATGGAAAAAGCCCGAGCCATGGAGCAGGAGTCTCCGGATGAAAAACCGGAACTTTTGCCCTTGGAGAAAATTGAAACCCCGGGCAAGAGGAAGGTACAAGCGGTCACGGAATTTCTCTCTATTTCCCCGAAAAATCTTATTAAAACAATGGTGTATCTGGTTGATTCAAAGCCTCTAGCCGTATTACTTCGAGGTGACCATGAAGTGCAGCCGGTCAAACTCAAAAACCTTTTGAATGGAGTGGAAGCAGAGCTTGCCGATGACAAGCAAGTGTTCGATGCCACCGGAGTGCCCAGCGGCTACCTCGGCCCCATGGGCCTGAAGATTCCGGTTGTGGCTGACCGCGAGATTACTGCCATGCATAATTTTGCCATCGGCGCCAATGAAAAAAAATACCATTACATCAATGCCAATCTTGGCCGGGACTTTGAGGTTGCCACCATCGGAGATTTACGCATGGTGACGGAAGAAGATCGCTGCCCGCACTGCGGAAGTAATCTTGAACTCACAAAGGGCATCGAAGTAGGTCACATTTTCAAGCTCGGCACAAACTACAGCGAAGCGCTGAAAGCCACCTTTCTTGACAATCAGGGCATGGAAAACTCATATATCATGGGTTGTTATGGCATCGGGGTAAGCCGTACCGTCGCAGCAGCTATCGAACAGAACTATGACAAGGACGGCATAATATTTCCACTGCCGATCGCTCCATTTCAGGTAATTGTTTTAAATTTATCTCCCAGTGCGAAAAAATTTACCGAAGCTGCCGAAACCATATATGATGGATTAGGGAAGAATTCCATCGATGTATTGCTAGACGACCGTGATGAGCGGCCAGGGATCAAATTCAAGGATGCTGACCTCATAGGCATTCCATACCGTGTTACGGTGGGGAAAAGTTTTGAAAAGAACGGCACAATCGAGATTAAAGAAAGAGCAAACGGCCAGACAATTTCTGTGGAGCTTCATGAAACGGTGGACAGGCTCCTTGAAATAATCAGGCAAAAAATGGTACGTTAATTCTTGATGATCCCGCAAAAAGTCGGGAAATCGGTTAACGTGCCATGTAATTTCAACTAGGCACAGGGTGCCCTGAGCACAAGCGAAGAAATCCTCTTGGGGGATAACACAACGATGATATCGTATTTTTTACGATTTTATCAATTTTTACCAATAGAACTCCATGACCCAGCTTCAGTTCAAAAAAGATAATACCGCAGAAACCGGTAATCTGCCTGTCCTGCCGCCAATCTCTGCTCCACACCGCCTAGATGATCTGATCAGCCGAGCCAGGGAATATATGCCGGGCGAGGACTTGTCCATACTCGACAAGGCTTATGTGTACGCGGAAAAAATCCATGAAGGAAAATACCGCAGGTCTGGCGAGCCTTACATAACTCACCCCTTGGCTGTTTCACATATCCTTTCCACCATGCGGCTTGATAAAGCTACCCTTGCTGCCGGTCTTCTGCACGGGGTGCTCAAAGAGACGGATACTCCCGCATCAGAAGAAGAGCTGCAAAAGTTATTCGGCAAGGATATAGCAAATATTGTGAGCGGCGCAACCAAAATCACCGATGTTGAATTTAACAGCAAGGTGGCTTACCAGGCTGAAAACGTTAGAAAAATGTTCCTGGCCATGGCGGCTGACATCCGAGTCCTCCTGTTGAAACTGGCGGACAGACTGCACGACATGCGGACCATCGATTTCACCAAAGGAAGACAGAAAGAAATCTCCCGTGAAACAAGGGACCTGTACGCCCCTTTGGCCAGTCGCCTGGGAATTGACTGGATGAAACGCGAACTGGAGGATCTGTCCTTTACCTATATCCATCCCAAAGAGTATGCTGAGCTTGCCGGTAGCTTAGCGACCTCCCTTGAAGACCGTGAAAAATATGTGGAAGAGGTAAAGGATATCCTTTCCGCCAAGCTTACTGAATATGGCCTTGAGAATTTTACAATCCTTGGCCGCCCCAAACATCTTTACTCCATTTATAAAAAACTCATCAAACAAAAAATCCCGCTGGAAAAGGTATACGATAAAGTAGCATTCCGCATCATTGTCAAAACCATTAAGGAATGCTATGAGGCACTTGGGGTTGTCCATGCGCAATGGAGCCCGATCAGCGGCAGATTCAAGGATTTTATCAGCACCCCCAAAAGTAACATGTATCAATCCCTCCATACCTCGGTTGTAGGACCGCACGGCGAGTTTATGGAAGTGCAGATCCGCACCGAGGAAATGGACAAAATCGCCAATGACGGCATTGCCGCCCACTGGGCATATAAAGAAGGCAAATCAGTTTCAAAAAAGGATGCCAATCTCTTCCAATGGCTGAAGCAGCTTATTCAAAGGTTGCAGGATCTGAAAGACCCGAAGGAATTTCTCGATGCAGTAAAAGGGGAACTCCATGCCATCGACGTATACGCTCTCACACCTAATGGTGATGTCAAAGAATTTCCCCATGGCAGCACACCGCTTGATTTCGCTTTCAGCATCCACACCGAAGTCGGCAGCCATTGTGTTGGAGCGAAAGTCAACAACCGAATGGTACCCTTGCGTTATCAACTTAAAAACGGTGATGTTGTTGAAATAATTACTTCACCTAACCAGCACCCAAACCGGGGATGGCTTTCGATAGTCCGGACAAACCGGGCAAAAAGCCGAATCCGCTCTTGGCTCAAACAGGAAGAGCAGGAGAAATTACACCGTTTAGGCAAGGAAATTTGTGAGCGCGAACTGCGCCGCCACAATATAAGCCTCAAAAAGCTCATCAAAACCGGCCACATAAAAGAAATACTCAAAATGTTTTCCGCAAATTCTCTTGATGAGCTGCTGAGACAGGTCGGCGCAGGCAAGATAAGCGTACAGACTATTGCCAACAAACTGCAGCCGCCTGAAATCGTAGAGGAAAAAGTAGAAATTATTGAAGCACCCCCCAAGAAACGCGATCGAAAAGCGGCACATGGAGAAATTATCAAAATCCAGGGCGCCGAAGGAGTGCTAACCAATATCAGTAAATGCTGTTTACCCGTGCCCGGCGATGAAATCATCGGATTCATAACCGCGGGCCGGGGAATTTCAGTGCATAAGAAAAATTGCGCCAGCCTGCTTGCAACTGATCCTAAAAGGCGCATCGAAGCAAGTTGGTCCGCAGTATCCACAGTTCCACATAAGGCAAAAATCCAGGTTGTTGCCCAGGATAAAAAAGGACTGCTTGCATCTCTCAGTCAGGCGATTGCCTCGGACGACTCCAATATCCTGAACCTGGAGGCGCGGACCAACAAATCCAACCTGGCAACCTTTAACTTCACAATCGAGATTGCCGACCTGGACCATCTGGTCAGGCTACTGCAACATATCCAACAACTTGATGGGGTGATCGAGGCGAAAAGAAAGACCTAAATTGAACGTTTCAAATTTTGAAAAGGAATGTATTTTGTTTTTTATAATGTACTTATACTGATTTGGGTTTTCAAAATTTGAAACCCTGTGGGATTTTCGATTTCACCGAATCTACTTTGTCAGAGAACATCCCGCATAGCCTACTATAGCGAAATGTCCTCTTTCGCGTATCTTCGGCGAACTCAAAAATCGCTCAATTTAGGAAAGAATTAGGAGGTGAAGAGGTTAATCAGGCAGACTTGATCACTGCACCGGAACGGATGCATCTGGTACACACCCGCATCTGCTTGGTATTCCCGCCACTGGTGGCCATTCTTACCCTTTGCAGATTGGGGATCCAGCGCCGCCTGGTTTTGTTATGCGCGTGGCTGACATTATTGCCGGTTACTGGTTTCTTTCCGCATATCGCACAAACTTTTGCCATGACAAAACTCCTTTTCTCGTATTTTGGGACCGCAATTTATACATCGTATTCGTATCAATGGCAAGTCTTTTTCTTAAGCCAGCATACGATATCGTGCCGCTCAGTGCGTATTTTGTTTGACTTTTACCCATAACTAAATGTATATTCTCTATCTTTGTGCGACAGCATAAACTTGACAATTGTACTACACAGTTTTTCTGATTAACCCCTAATCAAAGTCCACCGCTATATGAAAAACAAGAATGCTTTTTGGAATTTCTTCGCATCTGTTAAACTCGCTCTGTTCAACCTCATTATCTTAGCAGTAGCCTCCATCGCCGGAACTTTGATTCCCCAAAAGGAACCGGCGGGAAGATACATCGAGATCTATGGTGCAAGCGTTGCCAAATTTTTTGAGATTCTCGACTTTGTCGACATGTATAATTCCTGGTGGTTTCTCACCATGCTCGTTCTTTTGAGCCTTAACCTTATTGTCTGCTCAATTGATCGCATTCCAAACGTCTGGCGCCTCATTGTCATGAACAACCTGGATACGGACCCGGCCCGTCTTGAAAAGATGAAGCAGGGCCGGGCCATCAATACGAAAGATTCCGTAACCGATTCTGCTCGAGCGATGAAGGACATCATGGCTAAAGATGGCTGGAAGGCCGAGGAGGCGCAAATCCATAACGGGATCATGCTCTTTGCTCAAAAAGGAAGTTGGACCCGCCTCGGCGCCTATATTGTCCATGTGAGCATTCTCATAATTTTTGCCGGCGCCATTATCGGATCTCTGCTCGGCTTTAAGGGCAGCATAATGCTCAAGGAAAAAACCACCACCAACGTTATATACGAATTCGGCACCAATAAGGTTATTCCCTTGGGCTTTGATTTGCGGGTTGATGATTTTTCCCTTTCTTTTTATCCCAATGGCGCTCCCAAGGAATACCGCTCAGATCTCACTGTTTTGGACGGGGGTAATGAAGTCCTTACCAAGTCAATTCTGGTAAACGATCCGCTGGACTATAAAGGCATAACATTTTACCAGTCAAGCTACCAGAATTATGAAGAATTTCTTGTAACCATCAAACAGGATAAAACGAACCAACAGCAAGTGTTCCGCATTACGCCCGGCAGGCAATACACCTGGGGCGCCGCCAATGTTACCTTTGGCATCCTTAACATTAGCCCGGCCCAGTTCGGCAAACTACGTTATAAAATCTGGTTTTCAGACGGCAACGGTCCCCCATCACAATTCTGGATGGATGATGAAAAAACCGTTGTTATCAAGAGACCGGAAAACGATTATTCCTTTACAGCGGGCCAGCTTTATGCCACCGGATTACAAGTAGCCAAAGATCCGGGAGTCTGGTATGTCTATACTGGCTGTACGCTGATGATATTAGGCCTCTATGTCGCCTTTTTCATGTCGCACCGTCGCGTTTGGGCTTTTGTGTCAGAGGATGCAAAGGGATCAAAAATAGTACTCGGCGGACTCAGTAATAAAAATAAAATTGGCTTTGAAAGAGATTTTGAAAAACTTGTCAGCAAGTTACAATTCGACCAAGATGAAAGCAAACAACAAGGTTAAGGTTATATCATGGACAGCTCTCAACTTTTAGGCTTTACAACCTTTGCCTACCTTCTGGCATCGGCACTCTATATTGCGATATTTGTTTTCCGGGCGGAAAAGCTCGGCCTCCTGGCAACGGTGGTTGCCTGCACAGCATTTCTGGTGCAAACGGCAGGCCTTGGCTTGCGCTGGGTAGAATCATACCAAATGGGAATCGGTCATGCGCCCTTATCTAATATGTACGAATCACTTGTGTTCTTTTCATGGACCATAATTATTCTCTATCTCTTTCTGGAATACAAATTTAAAAATCGATTGATCGGCACTTTTGCCGTGCCGTTCTCCTTCCTGAGCATGGCCTATGCCTCCTTCGGCACCAATATTCAACAAGAGATAAAACCATTGGTGCCTGCTTTGCAAAGCAATTGGCTTATCGCCCATGTTGTCGCCTGTTTTATCGGCTATGCCGCCTTTGCAGTGGCTTGCGGCATGGGAATTATGTATCTGCTCAAGAAAAAAAATGAAATAAAACACGGCAAAGAAGCAGCGGGCAACCTGATCAGCACCTTACCGGATCTTAAAATTATTGATGATGTTATTTATAAAACCATAGTGTTCGGTTTTATCTGGCTCTCCACCGGTATCATAACCGGCGCCATCTGGGCGAACTCCGCCTGGGGTACATACTGGAGCTGGGACCCGAAAGAGACCTGGTCTCTCATCACCTGGTTTGTGTACGCTGTAGCCCTGCATGCCCGTTTTGTAAGAGGCTGGGGCGGCTCCCGTATCGCCTGGCTTGCCATAATCGGTTTTCTCTCGGTTATTTTCACCTACTACGGCGTCAACTATCTCCTTTCAGGCCTCCATAGTTACGCTGGCTAATCGTATAAGCGAACACGCGGCATTGCATCTCCTTGTCATTGGCCGGTCCGCATCCACCTGAGGCGGATAGCGGACGGTCCTCTTTTTCGTAGATCTCCGGCACCCTATAACACCGCTTAACGACGTGGAAATACACGCCATCCATGGTTGTTTTCTCCATGATCAGTCACCGCTGAGCATATTACCTGGATCATCCAACGTGCTGAATTGAAACATTTTATCAAAATACTTTGCATTCTTTCTTGACATCCCTGACCAGCAAAGTATATATAGCCGAGATAAAATGAACTGTCATTCAGTTATAACCATTTTACTAAGGAGGAACGATAACATGAGAAAAAAACTAGTAGTATGTGCCGCCGCTGTTTCTTTGGTGTTCAGCATGGCCATTGCCGGCCTCAGCATCGCAGCGGATCCCGGTCCGGCAGACATGACCTTGACGACCCAGAAAGCAAAAAAACCATCTTTATTTCCGCATAAAAAACATCAAGAAACTATAAAATGCGGCGACTGCCACCATGGTATGGACGCTGACGGCAAACAGGTTGCCTATGCCGAAGGCCAAGCCATTGGAAAATGCGAATCCTGCCACAATGAAAGCCTGGCAAATGCAAAGCTCAACAGCTACATGAAAGCCGCCCATGCCAACTGCAAAACCTGCCATAAGAAATTGAGCAAAGAAGGCAAAAAAGCTCCCACAAAATGCGCCGGCTGCCATCCCAAGAAAGAAGGCGAAAAAAAAGGCACAAAATAAGTTCTTATAGCTTATAAAAATAAACAAAAAAAAGAGGCTGCCTCAAAAGCGAGGCAGCCTCTTTTTTTTATTACCAAATAAATTCTATCAGTTATTCTTTTTATATTCCTGCGTTTGAAACGCCTCCAGGTTCATCATGTCCTCAGTCAAACTTCCGGCACTCAATGCCGCGCACTTCTGCCTTTTTTCAGGAGGACAGTTTATAATTTTCCAGCAGGGTGTAAACTGTAGAAGCTTTTTGATTGCCGCGATACTGATACTGTATTCGTGGATCATTTTCCTCATGCATTGCACCCACTCAATATCGCCTACACTGTAATAACGCCATTTGCCTTTTCGTACGGGCTTGATAAGCCCTTCCTGTTCGTAGATCCTCAAGGTCCTCGGATGAACCTCAAGCATGGCCGCTGCAACACCGATAGTAAATAGGGCTTTGTTTTCTGGAAGCATAACTCTCACTTTTTTGGGGACGGAATTAATAGTGATGACAGACAGCACTTCATCACCCTGCTGCCTGTCGCCCTCCTATATATTGACAGGTTAATCTCAAAATTAGAAAAAAAGCCAGAAATAATTTCGCTTTTTTTTAAAAATTTTTGTTTCTCAATATTGATGCTCCCGCAAAAAATCGGGAAAGCGGTTAAGGTGCCATGCAATTTCAACTAGTTACAACGTGCCCTGAGCGCAAGCGAAGAAATCCTCTTGGGGGACAATACATCGATCAACTGGCAATAGCTTACTAAAAAACCTCTGCTGTACTTATCGCCCGTTTCATTAAAGGGTGTCATAACGGTCAACGCGTCCGCGTAGCAGACAAATCATATTTTTACGATTCCATCATCACAATATTTTTAGTGGTGGCCACTCTGCATAAAAACCCGGCCAAAGAACCGTTCCCCTAAGAGGAAACCGGCACCGGCAATGCCAAAACCGCCAAATGTTACCATGAATTCGGCAAAGGACGGAATATAGCTGAAATAGGTGGGCAGGTTGTCCCAGCCAGAGTACTGGGGTACCATCTGACCGGCAACAACAAGATCATAACGCTGAAAAAACTGGCCGATAAGGATCATTATTGCTGCCACCGTCATAAGGCCTGGATTTTTCATCTTGCTGGCCAGGAGCAAAGCCAGCGGCACTATCAGACCCACCGTAATCTCGAACACCCAGAAATTAACGGCCATTGGGCCGCTTAAAAAGCTTTCCGCAGCAACTCGGCCTAATTCCGTACCACCGACGAAAAAGGAAATAAAACGCCAGCTTGTCGCCACAATTATGAGAATAAGGGTCAAAGTCGCTACTTTGCCGGCGCTCCGTATACCTTCGGATACCGCCGAGTTCATGTTTTCTCCCCGGATCCTGTAAGCAAAATGAGTGAACATGATGATGGCGGCGGCTCCGGAAAGTACTGCTGAAGCCAGAAAATAAATGGGCAGTTGTGCACCATACCAAAAGGGCCGTGCCGAAAGGGTGGCAAAAACGGCGCCTAAATTGGTATTGGCCATTATTTCAGCCAAGGCACCCAAAATACCAAGGCCGATAGCCAGCTTGTATCGCGCCGTCAATATGGAGAAAAATTCCACAAACATAAAACCGACCGCCATGCCGTAAAGAGTGCCCATCCACCAGATATTGGAAGTGAAATTAGGAGAAAGCATGTTGTAAAGCAGCATGCGGTGGGGATTTTCAATCTCCACCCCGATTATGGAGAAGCCGCCGATGATAGTAACTATGGAAAGAAAAACCATACGGTTTGCCAATGATGACATGGGATTGCCTCCCATGAAATGGCTCACCGTTGCCAGCACACAAAGACCGGTGGAAACAATGGCAAAAAACGCATACCCCGCGATCAGGATACCCCAGGGCATTTCCCTGGTATTGTTATAGGCATGGTGATGACCAATGACAAATGCATAGAGCCCGCACCCTATGCCGATCGCGACAAGTAGCATGAGCAGCATGGTGGTTTTGCTGACCCCCGGCGTCGCTGCCTTGGGATCACTGAAATCTTCAATGGATATCATATTAGACATCTTTACTCCTCCTCAAATTTATGGAAACAGAATGGAATACGACATTCTGCTTTTACATCGTGATCATTCTGAAAAAAATCAATGCCCCCCGCCGGAATCCTTCGTGCCGCCTGTCAGACGTTCATAGCCTTTCACACCGATATGGCAGGCCGTGCAGCGGGTATTGGAAGCAAAGGCCGTGTCACCGTCATGGCAGCCTCCGCAATAATTTCCCTCATACAGGGAAGCCATGGTAAAATCATCATTTTGTTCAGCAACTCCTGCCTCCATCTCAAACATGCCATCGTGACAGCTATCGCATTCAAGCCCTTGCTCGGTGTGGATTGAATGCTCAAAAATAACGGCTTTGACAGGCTTGGTAAAAATTATGGAGCCGCCATCTTCTTCGTCTTGACCACTCGCCTGGCTGCAGAACACAAGGAGCACCAAGGAGAAAAGTAGCAGGTTGAAAAATTTCCTTGCTTTTGTATTGCCAATTTTCATCGTTATCCCTCTATCTCTAAAGCTCATTAATCGTTGACACACCTGCAAAAAGGCTGGAAAGCGGGTAATGTGCCATGTAATTTCAAGGATTTACACCGTAACACATCGATAAAATCGTATTTTTTACGATTTTATCAATCGTTAATGTAAAATACATTGGGCATGGCCCCTGTTTCCGGTCTTAGAACCCATACCTTTCTGTCCGGTTTATGGATCAGTTGGTATGCCTCACTGTTTTCATCGGTCAGTTCACCGAAGATACGGACGTCTGCAGGGCACGCTTCTGCGCATGCCGTCAGTTTCTTACCTTTTGAAAGGCGGGTATCAAAACAAAAGTTGCACTTGTCAACCGCGCGGGTTTCTTCGTTAAAATATCTCGCGTTGTAAGGACAGGCAGCCATGCATGTCTTACATCCTATGCACCTCTTGTAATCCATCATTACGATGCCGGTTTCTTTATCCTTATAGGTTGCAGTGGTGGGGCACACACGCACGCAAGGCGGACGATTGCAATGATTACAGAGCACCGGCATAAACAGGGGATCTCTATCATCCCCGGCAGCCCTGTTCTGTTCCATAATTGTTGTTCGGTAACCATACGACGGCACATGATTTGTTCTAACGCAGGCCTCCATGCATCGTTCGCAGTCAATGCAGCGGTTCTGGCGTAAAACCATGGTATAGTGAGGCTTGTAAGGAAATTTACCGGCAGCCGATTTTTTCTCTTGCACACCCGAGGCATTGCGGGCCGATGTTAGTGAAAGAACCGATCCACCCAAAAAGACACCTGTAACAGCAAGGCCGAACCGTAAAAAGCGCCTGCGCTCTTCTGAGGGCAGCTTCTCGGTCCCCTCGTTTTTAAGTTTTTCAAAATCGCTGATTTTCATTGTTATAATCTCCCTAAATTATTCTCTTGCAAGGCAGGTTTTGCTCTATAGTCTATTGAAAAAAAAAAGACCAGAGTAAAGTACTTTTTCAGGAAAAACTAGCAATTAATGGAATTTAAATCCGGACTATTTTAATTTGACAATAATTTATGTCAAGATAATTTTTCACTAATTTCTTACGATTATATTTAAAGAAGTCATTGATAATGGATAGGACTTACAACTCCCCTATACTTCTTTATAAAACAGGCCTGTTCTGTTGGAATCAACTCTTAATGATGCATCGACACGCTAGAAAAAATGCTGATTTAATGTACAACTATTATTTATAACTATTCCCTACTGAGTTTGTGTTGCGGATTTCTGTTCCATTAGGTTCCCATTGAGTATACGAACCCATTATTTTTCTTGCCGGATTACCAAATCGTGGTAAGTAGGAAAGACCTGAATTGAACGTTTCAAATTTGATGAAATCGTAAAAGTCTTTTTATAACAGAGGACACAGAGTTCACAGAGGTAACTGACTGAAATAATAAGTTTTTACTCTGTGCACTCTGTGTCCTCTGTGGTGAATTTATAGTTTTTGCGAGTCTGTCAAATTTATAAAAGACAAAATCATGCCTAAACCCCCGCGAAAATCCAAACCTGCAAAACAAAAAACAACCCGGCCGCCGAAAAAAAGGATCTGGAACCATCTTCACCTCATAGCCCTGCTGGTCGCCATGTCCTTTTTTTTGACGCTGTTTATCGGCGTACTGTTGTTTGCTTTTATATCGCTCGATATCCCGGATGTCAATTCACTTGCTGCCTATAAACCACCGGTCAGCACCGTGATTCTTGACGACCATGGAGATCCCATCGATACGATCTATACCCAAAACAGGACGGTAATCGGGCTGGACGAAATGCCCGATTTGCTGCCCCGTGCCTTTATCGCAGCGGAAGACGCCCGCTTTTATAATCATAAGGGTTTGGACGGCTGGTCAATCTTGCGTGCCCTTATTCATAACATTATAAAAGGCGAGCGTTCCCAAGGGGGAAGCACCATCACCCAGCAGGTGGCCCGTTCTCTCCTCCTCACCCCTGAAAAAACCTACTCCAGAAAAATAAAGGAGGCAATCCTTGCGTACCGCATTGACAAGGTGTTACGAAAAAATGAAATCCTCCATATATATTTGAACCAGATTTATCTCGGGGCCGGCGCCTACGGTGTTGAAGCTGCGGCGCAAACCTTTTTCGGCAAACATGTCAAGGAACTCAATCTCGCCGAGATTGCCTTGCTTGCAGGCCTTCCGCAAGCCCCCAGCCGGTATTCCCCTTTCAACAACTTAAAGCTGACCAAAAAAAGACAGGCATATGTGCTCAACCGTATGGCTGAAGACGGATATATTTCCGCCACTGCCGCCCAAAAGGCCTTCAAACAGATCCTGCTCTGGGGGCCGAAATCCCAAGCGGACCCCAAAGCCTTCGCTTATTTTATCCAGCATGTCCGGAATTACGTGGAGCAAAAATACGGAGCACAACTACTCACATCCGGCGGACTTACCATCCATACCACCATGAACCAGGCTTTGCAGAAAGCAGCGGACCGCGCAGCAAATAGAGGCATCAAGGCGTGGCAGAAACGACACAAATCTATTACAGAACCGGCAACTCCCGAAGCTGCTCTGATAGCTCTTGATACCCAAAGCGGCCAGGTAAAGGCGGTTACCGGCGGTACGGACTTTTCAAAAACGCAATTCAATCGGGCCATACAGGCACGGCGTCAACCAGGCTCGGCTTTTAAACCTCTCATCTATGCCGCAGCATTATTGCAAGGATTCACCCCGGCAAGCCTTATTGTTGACGAACCCATTGCACTGCGCGGAAACTTTCCCGGCAAAACCTGGAAGCCGCGTAATTTCTCCAATAAATTTTACGGCCCAACCACATTACGAGATGGCATTGTGTATTCCCGCAACATTGTGACTATTAAAGTATTGCAGCAGATCGGCATTTCTCGTGCGATTCAGTTGGCCAGACATTTTGGCATCACATCACCCCTAACTGAAGACCTTTCCCTGGCGCTTGGTTCGTCGGGGATTTCCCTCCTTGAATTGACTTCGGCCTATTCTATCTTTGCCAATAAAGGCCTTTTCGGCGTACCGATATTCATAACGAAAATCATTGACCGGCACGGCAATATCATTGAAGAAAACACCCCGGAAAGAGTGCAGGTTCTGGATTCTCGAACCGCCTATCAGATCACCCGTCTACTGGAAGGAGTCATCAGAGAAGGCACGGGAAAAAAGGCCTCCGGCCTTGGAATCCCAGCGGCAGGAAAAACCGGCACCACCGACAGGAATATGGACGCCTGGTTCATAGGCTATACTGCAAAGCTCGCTGCCGGAGTGTGGATGGGATTCGATCAACAAGTCTCTTTGGGCAAAAGGGAGACAGGCGGTATCGCGGCGGCGCCCGTCTGGCTCGATTTCATGTTGGCCGCGAAAAAACGCATCCCTGCCGGGGACTTCACCATACCGGAAGGCATTGTCCTGAAAAGTATGGATTTAATGACGGGTGTTCTGGACTCTGACGAAAGCGACAAAATATCCGTGGAAGCCTTTAAGGAAGAAAACCTCCCCTTGCATGTTGGGGTAGAAAATGAAAAAGCCATTCCCACCAATGGTGGGAATGGCTTGGAATGAGTTCTTTACCCTGCGCCTACTTATCAAAGATATCTTTGGCATGGTGGATGAGTTCGGTATTTTCCTGCAGATATCGTAAGATTTTCTGGATATCCTCCTCATTGGCAAGAATGCGGATCGATACTCTCTTCATGCCCTCCCCGGTATCTTCAAACGAGGTAAGGATGCTGACAATTCGCGCGTTGTTGTCGCGCATGATTTTTATAACCTTTGTCACTGCGCCGGGGGCATCAGCCACGTCGACAACAAACTGGACGGATCCTTCCTTGATGCCGGTGGCGTGAATGAAACCCTTCATGATATCGGTTTCGCTCAACAGGCCTGTTAAGTGCCCCTCTTTATCCACTACGGGGATACCGGATATCTTATTGTCCAGCATGGTCATGGCGGCCTTTTCCAGAGTGTCATCACCTAAGATGGTCAAAGGCTCCGGCGTCATTACATCCTTAACCTTCATTTCAGAAAGTAGGTAATACAATTCATGGATATCAAGGGAGGTGGTCTTGGAGGGAGAGGCATCTTTGACATCCCGGTCGGTAATGATGCCGATCAGTTTGCCATGGGACAAGACGGGAAGGCGCCTTATGGTATTTTCTTTCATCACCCGAGTGGCACGCATGAGAGAAGTGTTTTCATCCACTGTCAAAACATCCTTGGCCATCCAGTCTTTAATCAGCATGTTCTATTTCCTCCTTGAGGTCTAAATAATCAATCACATCCTGCAGATTTCGGAATGAATATTACTTCAGCAATTTCAACATATCTTATAAAATATTCCCCCGCTTATGGCAAGTTGTTGTCAACACGTATTAAAAATTTTTTCAGCGGTCTCAACAGACAATGAAATTTATGTGTACTATTTTGTCAGGGCCTGTAAATCAGATGAAAAAAACCTTTGTCAGCATAAGATAATAAGGTAAAAGACACTTCGCCTATTATTTTGCTGCGGTTTTCATACTGGAATACTATGGACGTCCTTCCACTATCAAGTAAAGCACTAAATGAGGTGCTCTCCATTCTAGGGCATGAGGAGCAGTTTGTCTTTCTCGAAACCACCAAGACAACCGAGGAAAATCATCTTTCATTTCTTTTTCTCAATCCTGTCACCAAACTTTGCTTTCAAGCCGGAGAAAATCCTGCTCATTTTTTTCATCAGGTTCAATCCTTTTTAGATAAGGGATATTACGTTGCCGGCTGGATTGCCTATGAATTGGGATATGTACTCGAACCTCGCCTGAAGGAATGCCTGAGGCATGACCACCCCGGGACGCTCGCTGAACTCCTTGTTTTTAAAAGCCCAATAATATTCAACCACAAGACTGGTCATTTCATGGGAGAAAATCCCTCTGTTGCCCTGCCAATTCCAAGTTTCAGGCCTGATATTAAGCGTGATACATACGAAATCACCAATCTACGGCTCAATCAACCGAAGGATCAATACATTGACAGAATAAAGGCCATTAAATCCTATATTGCTGCAGGAGATACATACCAGGTCAACTATACTCTTAAGTTCCTTTTCGATTTTGAAGGATCCGCAGAAACTCTATACAAAACCCTACGCCGAAACCAGTCCGTTTCATATGGGGCTCTCATGAATACAGGTGATGTAACTGTGCTGTCGTTCTCACCCGAACTCTTTTTCAAAAAACAGGACAACATCTGTACGGTCAGGCCCATGAAAGGCACTGTAAAAAGGGGCCCCACCTCTCGACAGGATCAGGAGCTTGCCGACTACCTGCGCACCGACCCTAAAAACAGAAGCGAAAACGTCATGATCGTTGACCTGCTGCGCAACGATCTAGGGCGACTTTGCACCATGGGATCTGTCACGGTACAATCGCTGTTTGATGTGGAAACCTTTGAGACCCTGCACCAGATGACCTCAACTATTCAGGGTGAGCTGCGATCCGAGGTAAGCTGGGAAGAGCTTTTCAGAGCCATTTTCCCATGTGGTTCGGTCACCGGCGCCCCAAAAATCCGGACAATGGAAATCATTCACGAACTGGAACTGGAAGCCCGTGGTGTGTATACAGGCGCTATCGGATATTTCACTCCCACTGGTGACGCCTTTTTCAACGTTCCGATCCGTACCGTTGTTCTCAATGAAAATCATGGAGAAATGGGAGTAGGTTCAGGTATTGTTTATGACTCAAACCCTGAAAGTGAGTGGGACGAGTGCAGCCTCAAGGGCAAATTTCTTACCGATCCGCTCTCAGATTTCAAGCTCCTGGAAACCATGCTCTGGATGCCGGATACAGGGTACTGGTTGCTTGATTTGCATGTGAGCAGGCTAGAAAAATCCGCCCGCTACTTTGCCTATCCCATGACCCGTAGGAACATTCTCAAGAGCTTGCAGGCGGAAGAAAAGTATTTCCAGAATAATTCCCCGCAACGGTCGCGGCTCACTCTTGACCGGTACGGCAAAATCTCAATCACTACAACGGAGTGCGGACAGCCGGAGGAAATGATTTTTCCCGGCATTCCTCGGCCGGTAAATGGTCTTCCCAAAATCACCTTCTCTTCTATAAAAACCGACCCGGAATCTCCTTTCCTTTATCACAAGACAACCAACCGGGAAATATATGACATGGAACGGCAACACGCCTTGGCTAAAGGTTGTCTGGAGGTCATTTTCTGTAACAACAAAGATGAAGTAACTGAAGGCAGCATTACCAATGTCTTCATTCGGAGAGGTGATTCATTGATTACACCTCCGGTTGCATGTGGGCTGCTGCCGGGAATTTTCCGCAGCTATTTTCTGGATACATTTGCGGGCCATGTTCAGGAAGCGGTCATATATCGAGAAGATCTTGAAAACGCCGATGCTGTATACATTGCCAACTCAGTGCGGGGAATTGTCCAGGTTGCTTTACAATGAATTACCCGGTGACTTCTAATAGTAAAAGAAAAATTCCACTTAAAACGGGACCACGAGAAATCAGGTGCCAGCAGGCAGAAGGCAGAAGGCAGAAGGCAGAAGGCAGAAAAAAATTAACGGTATGGATAAAGAGTGCACCAAAACGATTTTCATGCGCCCGGCATCAGCGTCTTGATGATGTCGGATTTCCCCACCACTCCAACGATTCTCTTGCCGGCAACAACCGGCAGGGTGTGAACCTTCCTTTCCGATAAGATAGTGGCAATATCCTCCAGAGAAGTATCTTCTGAAACGGTTACCGGATCTTTCGAACAAATATCGTCCACGGTGATGCCGGCCATTTTTTTAATTTCCTTTTCAACCTTTTGGGGACTCTCGAGAAATAAAAAAGAGTCAAGTATACCGATCACGGTTGGGATATGAACTCTTTTAGTCTGATCAATCAGGTCACTTTCCGTTACAACTCCGACCAGTTCACCTTCCTGGTCAACAACCGGCACCCCGCTGATCCTCTTTTCCCAGAGGAGGGCGGCAAGCTCAGCGACTGGCGTATCCGGCGTAACTGTTATCACTTCCTGAGTCATAATTTCTTTTGCTGTTTTCATGAATTCTCTTCTCCACTCTTCAGAAAATGCTTAATCCGAACGTAATGTTTTTGATTCTGTCTAGAGCTCCCTATAAAGATCATATCAAACCGAGCCTTCTAATCAAAGGCCTGCTCATGAATTTCCTGAAGAGCTAAAGGTATTTCCACGGCCACTTCCGAGGCAGTAAAACCTAATTCTATATCTAGGTCATGGGCCAGCCGGTCACCGGCAAGGCCATGGGCATAGGCGCCAAGGCAGGATGCCTGCCATGGCGGAACATCCTGGGCAAGTAAACTGGCGATCAGACCAGCCAGAACATCGCCCATGCCCCCTGTTGCCATCCCCGGATTGCCGGTGGGATTGACCGCGGTCCAGCCATCTGGAGCGGCAATCACCGTGCCGGCACCTTTGAGTAGCAATATCACATTATTTTCCCTGGCAAAGGCTTCAGAAACCTGCAGCCTGTTCCTTTGGATGATTCCGGTGGATTGTCCTGTCAAGCGCGCCATTTCGCCAGGATGCGGGGTAAGGATCCGTACTGCTGGAGGATCTTTTATTTCAGAAGGGTGTGCTGCCAGTATGTTGAGTGCATCGGCATCGATGACCATTGGCATGGCAGCTTCCCGATAAAGCTTCACCACCAGTTCAGCGGTGCAGGAAGCTGTGCCAAGACCCGGTCCGATCACCAAAGCTTCTTTGTTACTCATGGCCGTAACAATTGCCTCATAATGATCTATTGAGAAAAGGCCGTCATCAGAGCCCTGCAAAGGGATGGTCATGGCCTCAGGCAGAGCTGTCTCAAAAATAGGACTCAGCACATCAGGCGCGCACAGGGAAACAAGGCCGGCACCCGATCGCAACCCGCCCTGACCGCAAAGCAAGGCAGCGCCGGTTTTCCCCGGGGAACCGGCGATGACCAATAAATGGCCGTAAGTGCCCTTGTGGTCCGCTGGTTTTCGTGCAGGAAGCCACTGGCCCACGATTTCGGATTCCAGCAGTTCAAGGCGAATTTCAGCCGCGTATATCGCATCAGGCGGGATGCCGATATCCACTACTTTCAATATGCCGGTTAAACCAGCGCCAGGATAGGTAAACTGGCCAGGCTTGGCCAGACCAAAGGTTGCCGTCATATCGGCATCAACACAGACACCCAGGGGCTGCCCCGAATCGCTGTCCAACCCTGACGGAATATCCACCGCAAGCACCGTGCCCTCAAATCGATTAATCCTTTCAATCGCCTCGGCAAAAAGTCCGCTTACCTCGCGTTTAAGGCCTGTTCCGAACAAGGCGTCCACCACAATCGAACTCTCTGCCAGATGCTCATCCGCAACCCTGAAATCAGCACTCTGTAAAATGGTATGAACCGGAACAGGCAGTTGCTGGATAATGGCGAAATTTGTGGCGGCATCACCTTGGAACTTTTGTGGATTAAGGAGTGTGAAAACAATCGGGACACTGCCCAGTTGATGGAGATGCCGGGCGATAACCAGACCATCGCCCCCATTATTTCCAGGCCCGACAAAAATAGAAACCATCTTGCCGGCCAGGTCGCCAAATTTCCGGGCCATTATTTCTACGGTGCCGCGGCCGGCATTTTCCATCAACACTATGCCGGGAATACCGTAATCGTTTATGGCTTTGGCATCAAGCCCCCGCATCTGCTCTGCTGTAACAAGTTTCATATGCCACCGTACATGCTGAGTTTACCGTAGTCCTTCCCCATGAATAATAGAGGAATTACATTCTCCATTTTTGCCTTCCACCAAAAAAAGATGGTGTTTCCATAGTATTACATTAGGAAACACCATCACAACTACTCTTTATTTTCTTAACGTATTTTACAGCGGCTCAAAACCTTATTTGAAGTTAAAAACAAGTGCCACTGAAAGGATGGTATCTGTGCGCTCCAAAGTGGCAGGCACGGGGCTGTTATCATATTTCACTTCATAGCTTGTTTTCATGGACAAAACATCGCTCACCGCTGCAGTCAGGGCGCTGACTGAGATTACATTGTAATTGTCGCCATCGTCAAAATCATAAAGATATTCCAGAGATTGACTGAATTTGTTTTTCTCGGTAATGGCATATTCATATTTGGTAAAAATCCGTCCGCGTAGATACTCATTATCCGTGCCATCGGTATAATCTTCCGTAACATAATCCAGGCCAACTTCACTGTTCAGAAAATGCTTGGGGCCGAGCAGGATTTTATAGCCCGCCGCAGGGCCCACATAATAGCGCGGATCAATACCGGCAAAGGTATCTTTGAGCCAGCCGGCGACAAGCGCGGTATAAAACCTCTCCGTAAGTGCATAATCCAATCGCACTTCGGTGGAATAGTTTTCCGCACTCCGTATACCGTCACTTTTCCCGTTTAAAGCGGTTATTTTCCAAAGGCCGTCAAGTTTATCGGTAAACTTGTATTTCATGCTGTTTTTTGCCGAAAAGGTGGTGACTTCGGAATTACCACTGGTATCAACATAAGACAACTCTGCTTCATCACTCCATCTGGTTTTTTCTTCAGCCCAAACATTTGGAACAACAAAGATACTAAGTGTAAAAACAGCAAAAAAAAATTTATTTTTCATTCATATCCTCCATTCTGCTTCCTATAAAAATTCACTCCTTATTTTTGCCCATTATTATGCAGCAGATGCTGCCTGTTCATTAAAGAGATGCACATCCCGCTGCGGGAACGGTATGGAAATGCCTTCCTCGTCAAAACGTTTCTTCATTTTTTCGGTAAGGTCGAAATAAACCGGCCAATAGTCCTCGGATTTCACCCAGGGCCGGACCGCAAAATTCACACTGCTGTCGGCAAGCGCGGCAACGACAATCTGCGTTTCCGGCTCATTTAGAATACGACTTTCCTGGCTCAGCACGTCGGAAATTACCTGCCTGACCTTGTCCAGGTTATCGCTATACCCTACTCCGAATATGAGATCAATCCTTCTGGTATCCTTTGTTGCATAATTGACAATGTTGTCACTGGTGATTTTAGAATTGGGAATAATAATTGTTTTATTATCAGGGGATCTGAGTTGGGTGGTAAATATATGAATCTCTTCAACGACCCCGGCAGTTCCGCCGCCTTCAATATAATCGCCTGCCTTGAAAGGGCGAAAGATCAGCATTAACACGCCGGCGGCAAAATTGGAAAGGGAACCTTGCAGCGCCAGACCTATTGCCAGGCCGGCGGCACCGATTACAGCAATGAATGATGCTGTTTGGATTCCCAGTTTAGACAAAGCGGCAATAACAACAAAGGTAAGCAAGGCAAAATAGGTAAGATTGCTGACGAAACCAACCAGGGTCGCATCAACATCGTTTTTTTCAAGGATTCTTTTGGTTACTCCCTTCATTGCCTTGGCAATCCAGCGACCGACAATAAATATGACAATCGCTGCAATAACATTCACTCCATAAAGTGTCACCAATTCCTTAGCCTTGTCCAAAATCTGTGCAAATTCCATGTAAATCCTCCTTTTAGTAAAATTGCTATGACATAGGAACACTACCCAATAATTTGTTATTGATAATCTATACTAAAAATAAATCAACCCGCTGGAATGGAACTAAAAATGAAATAAAATCCAAATATGAAGATTTTATAATCTTTAATCTATTGATAAGTCAAAATTTAATTTGAAAATATTTGAAAAGTCTAAAAAAGGTACGGTATACAAAAATTAGGAGGGGTTCATATACAATCAGCACCACAGAGGGCACAGAGTAAAATCTATTTTTGTTGATAAGTTACCTCTGTGCTCTCTGTGGTGAAAGTTTTTACAAGTCCGTTAAAGAATGAGGTGAAAAACTTTTTTAGGTGACATGGTATGGCAGAAGATGCATGTGTGACGTTTTTGCAATGGGCCTTGCCGCAGCTCAATATGAGATGGCCGGGGTTCCGCAAAGTGCGGGGCCAGGTCTGCAAACGCATCAAACGAAGGATCAATGAGCTTGACCTGCCTGATCTTCCAGCCTACCAAACTCTTCTACAAAGCAACCACAGTGAGTGGCAGCATTTGGATGGTCTGTGCCGAATCACCATATCCCGTTTCTACCGTGACAAGGAAGTGTTTGCCTTCTTCGGCAAAGAAGTGCTGCCCGCCTTGATCCACTCAATGGGGAATAAACGGGCGCTATCTCTGTGGTGCATCGGCGCCGCATCCGGGGAGGAGCCATACAGTCTGGCCATATTGTGGCACCTGCAGGTCAAAAAACTTTTTCCCAAGACAGAATGCGACATCCTGGCCAGTGAAATTGATCCGCATATGCTCGAGCGGGCCCGATTGGGTTGTTATGAAGAAGGCAACATCAAGAATCTCCCGAAAGCATGGCTTCATAAGGTGTTTACAAAAAAAGGAAATACGTTTTATCTCAAGCCTTTTATCAAGGAAAAAATCCGTTTTATCCAGCACGATATCAGAGAGGCGCCGCCCAAAGGGACTTATCAGGCGGTATTCTGCCGCAATCTTGTCTTCACTTACTTTAATATGGATCTGCAAACAGTGATCCTGGAAAAACTTCATAATGTCCTGGATGAGGGTGGGGTTCTCGCAATCGGCGGGCATGAAACCCTCCCCTCTTCTGATATAAGCAGGTGTTTTATGCAGTGGAAATCGGGAATGCCTTTTTATAGAAAAATATAAGGTTATGATGAGAACATGGAAGAGGGGATGCGTTGCGAAATAATCTCCTGGAACCAAGTGCAGCGGCTCTGCAGGGCTCTTGCCTTATCCATCCGCAAGGATGGCTACCATCCTGATGCCATTGTCACCATTGCCAGAGGGGGCTACGTGCCGGCCAGGCTCCTGTGCGACTTTCTCGATATCGCTATCCTAAGCAGCATAAGGATTGAGCATTACACCGGCGCCCGGAAAAAACCACAGGCCTTACTTGTTGAACCGTTGAACATCACTGTCAGAAACAAACATATCCTGCTGGTGGATGATGTCAGCGACTCGGGCGACACCTTTGCGCTTGCCATAAAACATTTACAGAGCCACGCTCCCTTGACGGTCAAGACCGCCGTACTGCACCACAAAACGACATCCACCGTAACACCCGATTATTACGGCCATAAAATCGTCAAATGGCGCTGGATCATTTATCCCTGGGCCCTGATGGAAGATATCAGCGGTTTTGTGGCACAAATGGAAAAACCGCCCAAAAATATAGAGGAAGCAGCACGAATTCTATTGGAAAAATATGCGATCAGGGCACCGAAGCAGGTGCTGCAGGATGTCCTGCCAGCAAACAAGCTAATGGGTTAATTAACAACAAAACATACTAAAAATTCTAACCATGACAGTACAAACACAAGCAGAAACAGGGCAACCGGGTTGGGAGCATTTTCATCATGTTGCCGACATCGGCGTGCGCGGCATCGGCAAAACCATGGCAAACGCTTTTGAGCAGGCAGCGCTGGCCATGACCGCGGTGATTACCGATCCGGCCTGCATCAAACAGAAACAAACCGTGAACATTGCCTGCCCTGAAGCACCGGATGACGAGTACTTATTCAATGACTGGCTTAATGCCATAGTTTATGAAATGGATACCCGGAAAATGCTCTTCAGCCGCTTCCAGGTGACCATCATGGATCATACCCTTGCAGGAAAGGCCTGGGGCGAACAGGTGGATATGCAAAAACACACTCCCGCCGTTGAAGTAAAAGGCGCAACCCTCACCGCCCTCAAAGTCGAACAGCAGGGAAACGGACTCTGGATAGCACAATGCGTGGTGGATGTATAAAGTATTATTAGAGTTTATGGATAAGCATCGGTACAATCAGATCATTAATGGAGGACGCCATGGAACTGAATCTTTTCACGCGCCACAGTGAGTATGAATGGGAGATCGGACCTCGCGGTAATATGAGCGTTCCGGCCCGGATCTATGCCAGCGAGCAGCTGATCAGGGATATGGACCACAAAGTATATGAGCAGGTCACCAATGTCGCCACTCTGCCCGGCATTGTCAAGGCATCCTTTGCCATGCCCGATGCCCATTGGGGATACGGTTTTCCCATCGGCGGTGTCGCGGCCTTTGACCCGGACAAAGGCGGGGTGATTTCCGCCGGCGGCGTTGGTTTTGACATCTCGTGCGGAGTCCGCACCTTGCTGACCGGCCTCACCCTTGACGATATTCTGCCAGTCCAGAAGGACCTGGCCGAAATCCTCTACCATGTCATTCCTGCCGGCATGGGCAGCACCGGCAAACTGCGTCTGAACAAGAAGGAACTGGATGACATGCTGGCAGGAGGCGCCAAATGGGCGGTAAGCAGGGGGTATGGGAGCAATAAAGACCTGATCCGCACCGAAGAACAAGGCCAGATGAAGGGCGCCAAACCGGAAGAGGTTTCAGACCGAGCCAAGAAAAGACAGCGCGATGAAATGGGCACCTTGGGGTCCGGCAACCACTATCTGGAGATCCAACATGTCATTGATATCTACGACAGGGATACTGCCGATGCCTTTGGCCTCTATCAAGGTGATATTGTAATCAGCATCCATTGCGGCTCCAGGGGTCTTGGCCATCAGATCGGCACCGAGTTTCTCAAAAGCATGGCCATTGCTGCCGGCAAATACGGCATTGTGCTGCCTGACCGGGAGCTTGCCTGCTCCCCGATAAATTCGCCGCACGGCCAGTCATATATCGGCGCCATGCGGGCGGCGATCAACTGCGCCCTGGCCAACCGGCAAATCCTCACCCACCTGACCAGGCAGGCTTTTGAGCATATTCTCCCCAAGGCCGGGCTTGATCTGCTCTATGATGTGTCGCACAACACCTGCAAAGTTGAAGAACATAAGGTGAATGGTAAGAAAAAACATTTATATATCCACCGCAAAGGCGCCACCCGCGCCTTTGGCCCGGGCCATCATGATATTCCCTTTGAACTGCGTGATGTCGGGCAGCCGGTTCTCATCGGCGGCACCATGGGTACGGAATCCTATATCCTGGTTGGTACCAAAGAAAGCGAGACCAAGGCATTCAGCTCTGCTTGCCACGGGGCCGGCCGCAGTATGAGCCGCAGAGCGGCTTTGAAACGACACAAAGGGCGGCAAATAGTCGACATGCTGGCCAACCGGGGCATTCTGATCCGGAGCCCCTCATCGCGGGGTGTGGCAGAAGAAGCGCCCGACGCCTATAAGGATGTGAGTGCCGTGGTTGAAGCGGCAGACGCAGCAGGTCTGACCAGAAAAGTGGCAAGGGTTGAACCTCTTGTCTGCATCAAGGGATAGATCTAAGCCTTTTTATACATAGCGGTCCAGTAACGTATCATGACGGCAAAACCATATATCGGCACCAGCGGTTGGAGCTATCAGGGGTGGAAGGATTCCTTTTATGCCGGGGTGCCCCGAAAAAACTGGCTCATACATTGCGCCCGGCAATTTACCGGGATCGAGGTTAACGCCACTTTCTACGGCCTGCAAAAAAGGTCGACCTTTGAACGCTGGCATACCCAGACACCGGATGATTTCAAGTTTGCCATCAAAGGCAACAAGTTCCTCACCCATAATAAAAAACTCCTTGAACCTTTAGAGCCGATTGAGCGGGAGAAAGATCGGGCATCCGGGCTTGGTAAAAAACTTGCCGTTGTGATTTGGCAACTGCCTCAACGGTTTCAAAAAGAAATGGACCGTTTGACGGTTTTTCTAAAGGCACTTGATACCTGGCCCGAAACCCGTCACACCATTGAATTTCGGCACAAATCCTGGTTTGCGCGGGAAGTTGAAAATATCCTGCAACAGCACCGGGTGGCGGTCTGTATCTCCGATGGAGCGGACTGGCCTCTGTGGGATGCGGTTTCAACCGATCTTGTCTATGTAAGGCTGCATGGCCACACAAAGACCTATGCCTCGAAATATACCGAGGAAGAATTGCACTACTGGGCCTCCCGCACCCGTGAATGGCTGCGGGCAGGATATGATGTGCATGTCTATTTTGACAACGACGCCGAAGGCGCTGCCCCGTATGATGCCCTGCTTCTGCTGGAACTTATTAGATAAAAAGACACGTGGATGCCCCTGGTTGTTGAGGCGTATATCATGAAGCCGATTCTTAAAGACGACCAGACAAAGCCCATCCGACAGAATCGTGAACAATTGAGATCCATCCCTTTGCGGGCAAATAAAAAAACGTAACCACGATCTTACCCGTGATGCGCATATTTTCACACACCTCCGCGCTTAAAAAAATCAGTATCTTCTCGGCCTGCGGGCGTTTTTTCTGCCTTTTTTTTGTGGTTGAACCTGATTCACCTTAATGGCCCGGCCGTGCATAATACTTTTGTTCAGGGCTTTGATCACTTGATCCGCCTCAGAGTTGCTTGGCATCTCGACAAAGCCAAACCCTTTTGACTGCCCGGAAAACCGATCCTTGACCAACTTGACGCTCGCGACCGCGCCATATTCGGAAAAAATTTCTCGAAGCTCTTCCTCGCTTACACTGTGCGGCAAATTCCCAACATATATATTCATTCGACACTCTTTCTCCATTGTACGTTCGTTACTATTGCGCCGCCTCATCAAACGCACAAGATGATTGATAGCGGAAGGATTTATAGAATTCGTTCGGCCACGAACCGATTCCCGAGAGGGAAAACCTGCTTTGCAACAGACAGCGGGAGACAAAATCATCCCGACAGATGTTTTATCGATTGTCACGGGAGAGAGACAGGAGAGGAAACGTTCCTTACCACAAAAGGTTCCCTTGGGGGCCGGACATCAAAAATCTCATGCCTCCCCGAGGTGAAACAAAAAAACGGACATAACAAGCGAAATATCATCAAAATATCATCTTATAATATAAAATAGAGAGAAAAGCCAGAAGCATTTCCCAAAACAGCCCCCTATTCCGCCAAA
>CALZHT010000031.1 GCA_945787445.1 uncultured Desulfobulbaceae bacterium | reverse complement strand
GTTTCATAGCCCATGAAACTTCAACAGCTTTTCGGGCTTCAACCTCCGGCAGATTTGGGGGATTCAGCCGGCGCTGCCTGACTTGAAGCTGATCCCATGACGTATTGCCGGGACACTTTCACCCGCACATTATCGGCAATTTGTAAAGTCACGACCCGGTCGGTCAATCCGGTTATCTCGCCATGCAGGCCGCCGCTGGTAACAACGTCGTCACCCTTTTTCAGGTTCCCCAAAAACGCCTGATGATCTTTTTGCTTTTTCTGCTGGGGCCGAATAAGCAGAAAGTAGAAAATTACAAAAATCAGAATAAGTGGAATAAAAGATACCAGACCGCCACCGGCGGACGGTGTCCCGCCATTTTGCGCCTGCGCTATTGCTGCACCGAACATACCATCACTCCTTTCCGTTGAGGTTGAAAGACTCGCAAAAACTAAGAATTCACCACAGAGACCACAGAGGTCACAGAGGTCACAGAGGTACTTATTTGAAAAAAATACGATTTTGCTCGGTGCTCTCTGCGCCCTCTGTGGTGAAAAAACGTTTTGCTAATTCTTCAAAATATATTTATTTCAAATTGTATTCTTCCCTATCCATTTGCCCTGCCTGCGTAAAAATCCTGCCTGAACCGTTCGAATCGATCCTCATCAATTGCCTGTCTGATTTGCGCCATCAACCCCACGAAATAATGGAGGTTGTGGATGGTGTTCAGGTGCGACGACAATATTTCCCTGGCCATATAGAGATGGCGAAGATAGGCCCGGGAATAGTTGCGGCAGGTATAGCAAGTGCATGATTCGTCAATGGGTTTTGGATCATTTACATATTGTGCGTTTTTTATAACAAGCCTGCCCGTGGATGTAAAGAGCATTCCGTTTCTTGCATTCCTGGTGGGCATGACACAGTCAAACATATCAACGCCGCGGAAAACGGCCTCAACAAGATTTTCCGGTGTGCCGACTCCCATGAGGTAAATAGGATACTCCTGGGGCATGAGGGCGGCTGTCTGTTCCGTGATTTCCATCATAAGCTCGGTCGGCTCACCCACGCTCAGACCACCCAAGGCATAGCCGTCAAAACCGATATCAATCAGTGCTTCAACTGCCTCGGCCCGAAGATCTTGATACATTCCACCCTGCACTATACCAAAAAGAAGTTGGCCGGTATTGGTTTGCGCCTCTCGTGAACGGATGGCCCACCGGCCCGTCAGCGCGGTTGCCTTTTGGGTCTCCTCCCGGGTTGCCGGATAGGGGATACAGGTGTCCAGGCACATCATAATATCAGAGCCAAGGGCTTCCTGAACCTCAACCGCCTTTTCCGGGCTCAAAAACAGGCCGGCGCCGTCGAGATGGGATTTGAAGGCCGCGCCATCTTCGGTGATTTTAGCCAGGTCTTTGAGGCTATAAATTTGAAAGCCGCCGGAATCAGTCAATATTGGGCGGTCCCAGTTCATAAAACGATGCAGTCCACCCAGCTGTTTGACCAGCTCATGGCCTGGTCTGATAAAAAGATGATAGGTATTGGCCAGAATAATCTGGGCGCCCAGTTCTTGCAGGTTTTCCGGTGTTACGCCTTTTACGGTAGCCTGGGTTCCCACCGGCATGAACACCGGAGTCTGGATTGAGCCGTGTAGAGTGCGCAATTCCCCTCGTCTTGCCGCACAATGAGAAGAACGACACCGCATCTGAAAAGGAGAAGAAGTCATGTATTCTCCCGCCACAATGCCAGGAGCTGGGTAATCCCTTTGGAGGCAAAGGCGGCAAGCTGCTCAAATTCCTCCGGCGTAAATGGTCTCCCCTCGGCGCTTCCCTGCACTTCCACGAACCGGTTGTCTGCGGTCATGACAAAGTTCGCATCAACCTCGGCCGAGGAGTCTTCTTCATAATCCAGGTCAAGCAGGGCATTGCCTTCGACAATGCCCACACTCACTGCGGCAAGCGGCAGGATATCCACCATTTTTTCGAGCAGTCCTTTTTCCACAATACCCTTGATGGCATCGCAAACCGCCAAGGCGGCCCCGGTAATTGCCGCGGTGCGGGTTCCGCCATCCGCATTGATGACATCACAGTCCACCCGCAGGGTTCTCTCGCCGAGCTGGGAGAGGTCGGTCATCATTCTGAGGGAACGGCCGATCAGTCTTTGGATCTCAAAGGTTCTGCCACCCCTGCCCCGAGCCGCCTCCCGGATACTTCTCGTATTGGTGGCGCAAGGCAGCATGCCATATTCCGCCGTGATCCAGCCCTGCCCTCGGCCTTCCAGAAAAGGCGGCACTGATTCTTCAACCGTCACCGCGCAAAGCACATGGGTGTTGCCGGTTTTGATCATCAGTGAGGCATCAGCCTGGGGCTGAAAATTCCTTTCCAGCGACACCGGCCGCAGTTCATCAGGTTCGCGGTTATTTTTTCTCATATCACAAATCCAAAAACGTCGTATCCCTATTGAGCAGCTCAAAACCATTCCCGGTGACCACCACCATATTCTCCAGCCTGATGCCGCCCCAGCCTGGTATATAGATTCCCGGCTCCACAGTAACCACCATGCCGGCCCGCAGTTTTTTTCTGCTCCGGAAGTTCACGGAGGGCGCTTCATGCACTGCCAATCCTACACCATGGCCAAGCCCATGCCCGAACCGGTCGCCGAAACCAGCATTGCTGATAATCTTTCTGGCCGTACCATCAGCGTCCCTGGCCGTCACCCCGGCCTTTATAGCTTTCATACCGGCGAGTTGGGCTTTTCTGACAATACGGAACAGCTTTTTTGTTTTTGTATCCGGTGCACCGCATACAACCGTCCGGGTCATATCCGAGCAGTAGCCGTTTATCTTGAGTCCCATATCAATAATAACAGGTTCTCCTTCCTGAATAGGACGGTTTGTCGGCACGGCATGGGGCAGCGCGCCATTGGGGCCTGCGGCGACTATGGTATCGAAACTCGGGCCGTCAGCGCCTTTTTTGCGCATCAACGTTTCGATCTTTAGGGCCACTTGCCGCTCGGTTTGTCCCGGTCGCAGTTCCTTAAAAACCTTTTGAAAGACCTCTTCATTGAGCTGCACTGCCTGCCTGATCTTCTCAATCTCCTCAGCAGATTTTTTCACCCGAAAACCTTCAATTACATCTGAAAGCGGCATCAGCTCAATGCCAAGCTTATCAGCAAGGGATGAAAGTTTTGCAGCGGTTGCATGCAATAAATAATGACTTTCAAAGCCCAGTCTTTTCACCGAAAGGAGCGGTAATTTTTTTTTGAGGAGCGCCAAGAGGCCCTTGGAATACAGCTCAACCTGGAATTCCGCGGCTTCGGCCTCGGCCTGTAATAAATATCGTGAATCGGTAAACAGAAAAGGCCGGCCTGTTGCCGGAACTAAAAGAACTCCGGAACTCTCGGCGATGGAAACATCATGGCCGGTATAGCCACTGATATATCGCCTGTTTTCCGGCTGGGTGATGAGGATGGCATCAATTTTTCTTCGCTGTAAAAATACACGTAATCGGTCAAGAACCATTATGTTGATCCTGTTTCTGATGGAGGAATTTCCTGAATCCGTGACGGCAGAGTAAGCAAATAAAACTGTAAAGCCTTGAATAACGCACCCAAATTAAGTGCATACCTTGGTAAATTGTATTCACCTTGCCGCCCAACGGGGCGTCCGCCAATGGCCCAGCTGCTTTGTCGGTAACTCTTTAATATCACACCAGGATAATCAAAATCGTTCCCTCCGTGCATATGGGCCATTGGCAAACACTCACGGATTCAGGAATTTGATAAAAATATTTACGCTAAACTGATCCAGACGGTTATGCAGATCGTGCAAGGCTTGAATACAATCCGCGCTGCCGAAATCTATAAGGTACCCGTCCCTTTCAAGATCCCCGGAAGAAGCGGGAATGGCATCCCCATAACAGCCATATGGTCCGGCCCGCAACCACTCCTGAAATCCATTGCTGATCAGAGCCCTTCTTTCATTTTCACCTTTGTGGATCTCTAAAACAATTTCAGCCTTCATTCCGATGCAGGGAAAAACTCCTCTTCGCAAATACTGTATTCACCACAGAGAGCACAGAGTTCACAGAGGTAAATACCTGAAAGAATAAGATTTTTCTCTGTGTACTCCGTGGTAAAAAACCTTTTATCGATTTCATCAAAATATCACGCAAAGCCGCAAAGACGGCAAAGATAACTTAAGGTTATAAAAAAATTCTTTGCGTGCTTAGCGGCTTTGCGTGAGAAAAAAACGTATTACGATTCCATTAATTATCCATGATCTGATCAAACAAGTTTCTGTTCAATGAGCTGCTTATACTGATCAAGGGCCCGGCCGTATTGGTCATTCAATTCCGATTTGATCCGTGCCCATTCTTCCTGGAATTTTGGATGCTGGCTAGGGGTAACCTTCATTGCCATGCCGGTCTGCTGCGCGAGAGCCTGTTCCATTTGCTGGACCTGGGCAGCAAAGGAATCTTCCAACTGTTGACGGAGTTGCTTATTGTGCTCAACGTATTGCTCAAGCACCTTTTTCATTTCCGCAAACACTGCCCCCAGATCACCGCTTTCCTTACCAAGCTGCATTAAGCCTTGGATTGCCTTATCCGCCGCACCTTGATCCTCATCCCGCGGCAAAACAATATTGCGCAAAAAGGTCTGAACCATTCCCTTGCGAATATCGGCATGGTCCTCACCGGCACTTTTTGCGAAAATTTCTGCCATATCTGATAGTTCGCCCCGCATAAAACCTGCTGCCTGGCGCATGCCTTCCCTTACCTTCTCTTCGCCACCCAAATCCTTTTGCGCTGCCGCCTCCATTTTTGCAGCCCTTTCCATCACCATTTCCAAGGTGCTTTTAATCTCTGCCATGGCTGAAATCCTCCTGTGAAGGAATTGTTGTTCCCATTAAGTGCGTGTATTCACAAATTCAACGACCACCGCCTGAATGACGATGGATTAAAGAAAAAGGACTGAAAGTCCGCATACGGGGCAAATAGACCCGTTTAAATCATGCTCGTGCTCGTAGTCGATCTTCTGTTTATTTTGTCATCCTGCTCAGCATACTCACAATTCTGGCCAGCAGCTTTTTCCTTAAGTTTTTCATGATCAAACTCGAAACTATGCTTCCTTTTCGATTACGACCACGAGCACAAAAATAACTAATTCGAGCCAAAGCTGCCGCCTAAATGGCGGGTTTTGTCCTTAACTGAGACTAATAAATATCATAATATTTGCTAATACATGTACTAAGGTAATAAATTTTCAGGTTACCGGGAAACACTTTTACATAGAATTTTTTCTGAAAATCTTATAAGACAAATGCACAAAAGATACAAGGCTACATTTTGCCAACCTTGTAGCCTCTTATTTCGCTATATAATCCATTGGGCCTCTTATGCGTGTAGCCACATATTACAGCAACCGCGATATCCGGATTCAGAAACAACCTGTGCCTGACATCGGTCCGGGAGAATTGCTCGTCAGGATTCACTCGAGTGGTATCTGCGGAAGCGATGTCATGGAATGGTACCGGATCCACAAAGCCCCTTTAATCCTTGGCCATGAAATATCCGGGGAAGTTGTGGAAGTTGGCAAGGGGGTTGATTCATTTATGGTGGGAGACCGGATTGCCGCAACCCACCATGTGCCATGCAATACTTGCCATTTCTGCGTTAGCGGCCATGAAACAGTATGCGACACCTTGCTGTCCGGAACTCATTTTGATCCGGGCGGCTTCTGCGAATATGTGCGGCTGCCGGCGATCAATGTCGATAGAGGCACCTGGAAACTGCCTGATCCTGTCAGCTATGATGCGGCAACCTTTGTGGAACCTTTGGCCTGCGTCATGCGCGGCCAACGAATCGCCGGAGTAAAACCCTCGGCAAGCGTGCTCATTCTTGGCAGCGGCATCTCAGGAATCCTTCATATCAATTACGCCGCAGCAATCGGGGCCGGCTTGGTTGTGGCCACTGATATAAACGAATACCGCCTGGAGGCAGCGAAACGCTTTGGAGCTGATGTGGTCATCCCGGCCAGTGAAGATGTTCCGGCCCGATTCAAAGAACTCCACAACGGCCTTGGTGCTGATGTGGTGATTGTCTGCGCCTCTGCTGAAAGTGTTTTTCAGCAGGCCATGCAATCGGTTGAACGGGGAGGGACCATCCTTTTTTTCGCGCCGACCATGGAAGGGGTGACAATCCCTCTCTCGATCAATGAACTATTCTGGAGAAGGGACGTTACCTTAACCACAACCTACGCAGGAAGCCCTGCAGACTGCAAAGCCGCTTTAGAACTTATCAACAGAAAACGAATCCAAGTTGAGGAAATGATCAGCCATCGCTTTGCTCTGGCGGACACCAGAGAAGGATTCCGCCTGGTTGCCGGGGCAGGAGATTCCATGAAGGTTATCATCCATCCGCAGAAGTGAAGAGAAGGAGTTTCAGGGGCAGAAGCCACTAAGTACATGAAGCAGCAAATATGGTGACGTTTATTAGTCTCTGTTAAGGACAAAACCCGCCATTTAGGCGGCAGCTTTGGCTCGAATTAGTTATTTTCGTGCTCGTGCTCGTAATCGACGCAATCGAAAAGGAAACATAGCTCAGTGTTTGATCGTGAAAAACTTGATGTATACCAGGTAAGTTTACAATTCGTCGCCTGGGTATTTAATCGTATCGATCACCTGAAAGGCAGTTTTCGATTTGCAAGAGATGAATTGATTCGGGCATCACAATCAATCCCTCGAAACATTGCTGAGGGCAATGGAAAAAGATCAACTCCCGACCGGAAGCGATTCTTGGGGATAGCTCGTGGATCAGCATTGGAGTGCGCAGCAATTCTTGATGAATTGCGGGTGATGAAAGCTATGGAACAGTCAGGAGCTGATGAAGGGAAAAAGCTGCTGCACAGAATTGTGAGTATGCTCAGCAGGATGACAGAATAAGCGGAAGATCGATTACGATTACGCGCACGAGCACGAGCACGATTTAAACGGATCTATTTGCTCCGTCTCCGGACTTTTAGTCCTCACGCTCATTAGTTATTAATAAACACAGAAGGAGATAACAATGCCTGCACCGGATAAGGAAGGAAAACAATTCTATATCGACCAGCCCCAGGAAAGTCAGGGCTTTTTTCTAAAAGGCTCCAACTCGCTGGACTGGGGCATGAAAAACCGTCTGTCGCGCATCTTCAATCCTGTTTCCGGCAGGACTGTTATGCTTGCCATCGACCACGGCTATTTCCAGGGACCCACCACAGGCCTTGAGCGCATTGACCTCAATATCCTGCCCATAGCCCCCTATGCCGACACCCTGATGCTGACCCGCGGCATCCTGCGCTCCCTGGTGCCGGCCTCCTACACTAGGGCCATCGTTCTCAGGGCAAGCGGCGGGCCAAGCATCCTCAAGGAACTTTCCAACGAACAGCTGGCCATGGACATGGAAGACGCGGTGCGCTTAAACGCTGCTGCCCTTGCAGTTCAAGTATTTATCGGCGGCGAACATGAAACCCAGTCGGTGCATAACATGACCCGTCTGGTTGACATGGGTAACCGTTTTGGCATTCCCATCCTGGCGGTAACCGCGGTTGGCAAGGACATGGCTCGCGATGCCCGCTATTTCCGATTGGCTTGTAGAATCTGCGCCGAACTTGGCGCCCATTACGTGAAGACATATTATATTCCCGAAGGATTTGAGACCGTCACCGCAAGTTGCCCTGTTCCCATAGTCATGGCCGGCGGGAAAAAGATCCCGGAACAGGATGCATTGACTATGGCGTATAATGCCGTACAGGAAGGCGCGTCCGGCGTGGACATGGGCCGTAACATATTTCAGTCCGAATCGCCGGTAGCGATGATCCAGGCGGTGGGCGCCGTGGTGCATGAAAATCTTGAGCCCGCAAAGGCCTATGAGATGTATCTTGATCTCAAGAATAAATAGGTAAAAATATTTGGGGAAGGAGGAAAGGTAGAAAGGCAGAAGGCGAAAAGGTAAAAAGTGTTAAAAATTGGTACAATTTTATTACTCCCTGTCCTACTATTAATCTAGAAATTGCCACTAAGGAAAACTTGTCCATCTAGGAAAGCATAAGGATAAGGTGAACTGATGAGTACATATACCGCAATTGTGCACAAAGAAGATGATCTTTACGTGGCGGAATGTCCTGAAGTAGGGACCGCCAGCCAAGGAGAAACCATAGAGGATGCAGTGAAAAACCTTCAAGAGGCGACTGAACTGTATCTTGAAGAGTTTCCCCTGAAACAAAGCTATCGCCCCATCCTCACAACATTCGAGGTGCCATCCCATGCCTGAACTGCCTCGCATTTCGGGTGACAAAGCAATCAAGGTGTTCAAAAAGCTAGGTTTTTATGAAGCTCGCCAGAAAGGCAGCCATGTAGTATTGCGAAGGCAAGATAAAGGATGTGTAATACCCAAACCTGAAGCCGTGACGGCAAACAATAAATTTAACACATAATTAATTGATATAATTTAACAATATAGCTAGAGCACCATATCCTATACTTTCATTCTCTGTCGGTACGCCGCCCTTTGGGGCGCCCGTCAGCGGCCCGCCTGCTTTGTCGAGAACTCTTCGATATCACACAAGGATAATCGAATTCGTTCCCTTCGCGCATCCGGATCCCTGACGAACGCTCACGGATCCAGGCCAGACATAAGCAACTTGCCCTTGGAACTCTCAGAAGTGCGATCAAACAAGCCGGCATTACGGTGGAGGAGTTTATGGCTGCCTTAGAGAAAAAGTAGAAAAGACAATAGCAGATTAATCGGAAAGCTTTTCTACAACTTCATCAGGTTTTAATATCACTATCTTGTGCCTCAGCGCCTTCAACCTTCATGCCTTTGTGCCTCTACGCAACACGCGGTATATGAAACTCGCCATGGTGCAGTTTAAGCGCTTTTTCCACAATTTTTTTTAACTTACTCCGGATGTGCGGCAAAGGAACCAGGGGCGGCATAACAGGCAAATCCTGCTCAATCGGCTCAGGAGGACCCACTTTCATCTTTTTTTGCATGCTGGCATCAAACCCTCTCTCAATACCGGTGTCGAGTCCGCTAATTTGCCCGGCTGTATCAAGGGATCGCAAAAAACCCATGATGTTGCTGATATCATGCTTTTGATAAAATATTTTTATTTCCTCATTGATCATTTCCTGGAATTCAAGGAGTTCGCCAAAAATCTCCCGGTATTCCCCGACATGCCTAACAAGCTCTTCGTAGCTGTCAAACACGAGATTCTTAAAGCGGGCGCCCCGGGTAAGTCCCCTGGACTTCAGCCCTTGAAACACCTTGGCCCTGAGGGTCATGGATTCTGAAAAATAGGGATCATAAAATATTTCTTCTTCCATGCCGGCAAGGTCAAGAAAAGCGCGGATTAATTCCCTGTCTTTGAGAAGCATGTAAAGGCGCACCAAATCAAAACAAATCTTCTGGACAATGGATCGGGTGTAGTAATGAACTTTTTGCTGCAGATCCTCTTTGTCTTCTTCGATTATCTTGCGAAAACCGAAATATCGATCTGCAAGCTCCTTCTTTATTTCGTATGTCAAAACCTTGGTTACATCAGTTTCCATCACCGTTCCCGTGGCTCAATTCATGTAAGAAAGATCAAGCAAAAATTAAATAAACCAAGTATATTAGCAATTAATATCTTTTATTAATTGGGTTTTTTTCCTTGACACAAATTGAAGTTACGTACAAATTGCAACTACCAGTTGACGGCTTATTATACAGTGTTGATTTGTATTGTACATCTCTCTTTTCCTTGGTCGGTTTTTTATGGTAGCCTATCCACTTCGTGAAGACACTGTCCAACTTCTTAAAGACACAGTCAATATCGCCGATATTATAGGCGAGCATGTTACTCTAAAAAAAACCGGCATAAACCTAAAAGGGCTTTGCCCCTTTCATTCTGAAAAGACGCCGTCATTTATAGTGAATCCTGACAGAAGGTCGTTTCACTGCTTCGGTTGCGGCGAGGGTGGCGATGTATTCACTTTCATGATGAAATACCATCGCCTGACTTTTCCTGATGCCTTGAAGGAACTTGCCAGGCGCTATAATGTTGATTTGCCGGAAAGATCCCTTTCTGCAGATGAAAAGGCAAAAGCATCCAAACGGGAAAATTTATTCAAAATAAACGAAAAAGCCGCAGATCTCTTTCATAAATTCCTTATTCAAGATCCTCAGGCTGAAAAGGCCAGGCAGTACCTCGCAGAACGGGGACTTTCCTCAGAGACCACGCAATTGTTCCGTATTGGATATGCGCCGGAAAGCTGGGATTTTCTAACCAAACCGTTAACAAATCATTTTAGCACCAAAGATATCCACGCAGCAGGGCTGATTGTTCCAAAAGAGCGGGGCGGTTATTATGATCGATTCCGGAACCGCATCATCTTTCCAATCAACGGTTCAAATGGAAGAATTATCGGTTTTGGCGGACGAATTCTGGGCGACGGGCAACCCAAATATCTTAACTCGCCTGAAACCCCAATCTTTGACAAGAGCCGCACCTTATACGGAATTTATGAAAACAGAGATTCTATCCGAAAAGAAAACATATGCTTTATAGTCGAAGGAAATTTTGATCTTTTGTCAATGGTTGCCCATGGCATTAGAAACGTAATTGCCCCGTTAGGGACCGCCTTGACCCGGAATCATTTACGCATTCTTAAGGGCTATGCAGATGAGGCGGTTCTTCTGTTTGATGGTGATCAGGCCGGCCTAAAGGCCGCAATGCGGGCAGTGCCCCTTTTCCTGGCCGAACATATTCAAGCGAAAGTTGTCATCATTCCCGACAGTGATGATCCTGACACCTTTCTGCGCTCAAGAGGAAAGGAAAATTTTACTGCGCTCCTTGATAACGCCAAATCCCTTCCTGAATTTGTTTATGAAATTCTGGTGGACACATACGGTTTGACGCTCGAGGGGAAAAACAGGATACTCCAAGAACTCATGCCCATTGTTGCAAGCCTTAAAGAGCAAAAGATGACGCAAACGATATTTGTTGCCCATTTCAGCCAAAAATTAGGGATTACACCGGACCAAATGCTGGCAGGTTTTGCTCACTCTTCACCGATTGCTTCTTCGCAAAAAGAGGGAAAAGACACCCCCAAACAAATCCATATGCCCATGCAGCAGAGACAACTCTTTGAGTTTTTGATTTCCTATCCAAAATATTTACCGAAATTTATCGGAGCAGGTCTTGAAGAAGCTGTAACCGATATCTATGGCATAGAAATTCTATCTCTCTTAACAAACCTTGATCCAAAAGATTATGACATGGCGCCGGAATTTTTATTGGACAATACTGCCGGACCATTGCGATCCTTTCTATCCCACCTCTTGGTTTCCGCACCTGTCTATTCTGATGAACAGGAAAGGGTTGATGAAATTTTGGCATGGTTGCAACATAACACCCTAAAAAACAGGAAAGAAAAATTAATTCAGCGGATTAATGAAGCCGAACTGAAAAAGAATGTCCCGTTATGTCTTAAATTGATGGAAGAGAAAAAGGCGATTGACAAGGCTCTGTCTTTTTAAATCAATTATCATCAATCGTGACCAATAGGAGAAAGTCTTTGCAGAAAAAAAAGAAAGCCGAAGCTGTTGCTGCATCGCAAAAAGAAAAACTGAAAGAAACATCTAAAAAAGTTGCGGATGAAGAGGATATTGATATGGATCAGGAAGAGCTCGATGAAGAACCTCTTGATGATCTTACTTCAATGTTTGAGGATGACAGTAAGGACAAATCGGAAGTTGCAGATGCAGAAGAAGTGGAAAAAGGAAAGAAGAACAAAGCGGCCAAAAACAAAAAAACCGCTGCCTCTCCAAAAGATTCGTGGCTTCTTCCTTCCCTTGATCCCGTTAAAGTGTACCTCAGAGAGATGGGCGCTGTTTCCCTTCTTTCCCCGGCCGAAGAAATTGAAATCACCAAAAGGATCGAGTGGGGTGAAAAAACAATCCAAAATGCCGTATTATCTCTTCCCCTTGCCATCAGAACCTTAAAAGACTTGGCAGAAAGACTACTTGATGGCAGCATCAGTATTACCAACATTTTACGTGGTCTTGACAGCGCCGATCCGATCATACTGGAGGAAGCCAAGGAACGCTTTATGTGGCAAGTCAGCGAAGCGGAACGCCTTGAAAAAGAGCGCGCTTCCTTGCGCATGGACCTGCTGCGCAACGACATCGACCAAGAAACAGCAATTAAAATATTGGTCAGGATAGAAAGGAACACAAGCGCAATTGTCAGAATCTTTAGCGACGACCGGATACACAACACTCATATTCAAGAAATTATAAATAATTTCAAAAGAATATCCAGAATATACCAGACTTTGCAAAATAACATACTCGAATCAATGCAAAGAGCGGAACAAGCTGATGCCTTACCATCTACCATGGATAAATCGGAAGAATTCAAAGATCAATTACGCAACTTTGAAGCTCTCCATGGTGTTGACGCCGAACTTCTTGATAAAATCTTTGCCCAGCTCGACCAGGGTGGCATTATCAGCAGGGAAGCAAAAAACGAATTGATCAGGGCGAACCTGCGTCTTGTGGTAAGTGTCGCCAAAAAATACGCCAACCGCGGCTTGCAGCTTCTAGATCTGGTCCAAGAAGGCAATATCGGGCTTATCAAGGCTGTGGAAAAGTTTGAATATCGCAGAGGGTATAAATTCAGTACATACGCAACATGGTGGATCAGGCAATCCATTACCCGCGCTATTGCCGACCAGGGAAGAACCATACGTATACCGGTTCATATGATCGACACCATCAACAGACTTCTTAAAGAGGCCAAGGATTTTATCCGCGAAAACAATCGCGAACCTACGCCGGAAGAAATGGCTTTTCGGCTTGAACTTGATGTGGAAAAGGTTAAAAACATCTTAAAAATAGCTAAAGAGCCGATTTCCCTGGATACGCCCATAGGTGATGGAGAAGACAGCAGCCTGGCTGACTTCATTGAAGATGAAAACACCTTGTCCCCTTATGAAGCCAGCATCATTGAAAGCATGCGCGATAGCATGAATAAGGTCCTTAAATCGCTGACCCCAAGAGAAGAACGTGTCCTGCGTATGCGCTTCGGCATCGATACTTTGCAGGACCTTACCTTGGAAGAGGTAGGAAAAACCTTCTCGGTTACCCGGGAAAGGATCCGCCAGATTGAAGCCAAGGCCATCCAGAAACTCAAACACCCAACGCGCAAAAAGCATTTAACAAGCTTTATTGAATAAAGTGCCTAAAGTTAAGGTACTTATCTGATCAAATACATCCTTTAACTTAAGGCACTTCGAACTTTAGCTCACTTTAGGCACTTCTTTTACGCTCGTATTTATGGGAAATCTCATAGAATGGCTGGCCCTTTCTCTTACGCCCGGGTTGGGTCCGGTGGGGTGCCTCCGCCTTGTTGAACATTTCGGAAGGCCTGAAATGATTTTTAAGGCCGCCTATGGCGAACTCATCAAAGTCCATGGCATAAAAAAATCATGTCTTGAGTTTCTCGCCAATACTCCACCATTAAGGGCAGCTGAAGGTATAGCCCGGAACGCAGAAAAAACCGGAACGACCATTATCTCCTGGGAAAACCCGGGGTATCCTGAACAGTTGCGCAACATAGCAAACCCTCCGGTTGTTTTGTTTACAAAGGGCAACAAAGAGGCTCTGAAGATGCCAGGCATAGCCATAGTCGGGGCACGCTCTTCAACTTCATATGGCCAAAACATCGCTGCCCGTTTCGCCACCCAGATCGCAGACAAGGGCTTGAGTGTTATAAGTGGATTAGCATTAGGAATAGATACCGCCGCCCACGCCGGCGCCTTATCGACGGGCGGAACGACCATCGCAGTGCTTGGCTGTGGCATCGAAATAATCTATCCCAAGCAAAACAGGAAGCTTTATGAAAAAATCATGGCAACCGGCGCCATTGTCAGTGAATACCCTTTTGGAACGCCGCCTGATGCCTTTAGATTCCCAGCGCGCAACAGAATAATCAGCGGCCTGTCACACGGTGTCTTGGTTGTTGAGGCAACCAAAAATTCAGGATCTCTGATCACAGCCCAACACGCCCTTGAACAAGGAAAAGATATTTTTGCCGTGCCCGGCAGGATTGATTCGATAAAGAGTGAAGGCACCCACAGGCTCCTGCAGCAGGGGGCCAAATTAGTTCATACTCTTAATGATATTCTGGAAGAACTCATTTTTTTCCCAGCCCCCACTTTGACTGAACATGGAAACAAAGCTACTGATACTACTATCAATCACCAGGATCTTTCAGCCGACGAAGAAAAAATCTTTTCCCTCCTCACTGTCTATCCAAAAACAATTGATGAAATAATTCGAGAAGCAGATCTTTCTTCCCAAAAAACCAGCGAAGCCTTGCTGCTTTTAGAGCTGAAGTCACTTATCAAAGTCCTGCCAGGGAAACAATATCAGAAAGAAGTTTAAAATTTTCTTTGTCATTTGCTCCTTCTTTTGTTATTGAAATAACCCCAATACATAGTGCATCATATCAAAGAGCAAACAATTATTTTTTGTGAATTTATCTTATTATGCCGAAATCGTTAATAATAGTTGAATCACCTGCCAAGGCAAGAACACTGCAAAAGTACCTAGGGAAGGATTTTGTTGTAAAAGCCTCGGTGGGCCATATCCGGGATCTGCCCGTGAAAACTCTGGGCGTTGACATTGAGAATAATTTTACGCCGCAATATGAAACTATTCGCGGCAAAGCAAAGATTATTAAGGAGTTGAACAGTGCTGCCAAAAAAGCTGATATGATTTACCTGGCCCCGGATCCTGACCGGGAAGGTGAAGCTATCGCCCACCATATCGCTGAGATCCTTAAATCTTCGAAAAAACCGATTTATCGGGCCCTTTTTCACGAACTAACAAAAAAAGCGATCAAAGAAGCAATAAACCAGCCTAAAACCATCGACCAAAATCTTTTCGAAGCCCAGCAAGCCCGAAGAATCCTCGATCGCTTGGTGGGCTACAAAATCTCCCCCCTTCTCTGGGATAAGGTGCGGAGGGGATTAAGCGCCGGCAGGGTTCAATCAGTAGCTGTCCGGATGGTCTGCGAGCGGGAACATGAGATTTCAATATTCCAGACTGAAGAATATTGGACAATTGGCGCCCATTTAAAGGGCAAAGAGCCTCCTTCGTTTATTGCCCAGCTTGATTTGAAAGATTTCGACAACAACCGAATTTATAATGAGGAGCAAGCGAGAGAAATCGTTACCGAGCTCCGCAAAGCGCGGTACACAGTTTCCGATGTTGCAAAAAAACAAAAGAAGAGGAAACCAAGCCCGCCATACATCACCAGCTCTCTGCAAATCGAGGCAAATAGAAAGCTGCGATACTCAGCCAAGAAAACCATGTCTCTGGCCCAAAAGCTATATGAAGGGATGGAACTTGGCGAAGAAGGCCCGGTCGGCCTCATTACCTATATGAGAACGGATTCCACCCGGATTAATAAAGAGTCCCTTAGTGAAGCGAGATCTTTTATCAAAAATACTTACGGTAAAGAATTCCTTCCCGCCAAGCCTGTTCAATACAAAACCCGCAAATCCGCCCAAGATGCTCACGAAGCAATTCGCCCGACTAATGTAAACAGAACACCCGACAGTATGGCACAATACCTTGACAAGGACATGCTCGCCCTTTATAGCCTTATCTGGAAACGTTTTGTCGCCTGCCAAATGTCGCCGGCTCTTTATGATCAAACCACAATCACTATTGCTGCATCCAAATATCATCTGAAATTAACCGGCTCTATTGTAAAGTTTTTAGGGTTTCTTTCCATTTACAAAGAAGCAGAGGAAGATTCCGCCCCGAGCCCAACACCCCAAGCATCTGATAGCGAAACAGACACCCTGCTTCCTGAAATGAACAAGGGCGATGTGCTTACCTTTTTGGATGTTTTACCGAAACAGCATTTTACCCAACCGCCGCCGCGCTATACCGAAGCATCTCTGGTCAAGGCCCTTGAGGAAAATGGCGTTGGCCGGCCAAGCACCTATGCATCAATAATGTCAACGATACAGGACAAAGAATATGTTCTGTTGATTGACCGCAAGTTCAGACCGACCGATCTGGGAAAACTTGTGAACGATTTGCTTGTTAATCATTTTCCAGACATTATGGATGTCGAATTTACGGCCGGCATGGAAAAAAAATTGGATAAAGTGGAAGAGGGCAATGAAGACTGGCTGCACCTTTTAAAAACCTTCTACGGACCATTCCATGATACCTTAGATAAGGCCAAAAAAGAAATGCGGTCGATTAAACGGCTTTCGATTCCCACCAATATCCAATGCAAAACATGCAAAGGCAAAATGGTGATCAAGTGGGGAAAGATGGGAGAATTTCTTGCTTGTGAAAACTTCCCTGAATGCAAAAACACCATGGATTTTACCAGGACGGAAGAAGGAGAAATACTCCCGGTTGAGCGTAAAGAACCTGAGTTGTCTGATCAAACATGCGAAAAATGTGGAAAGCCGCTTGTATATAAAATGGGTCGGTTCGGCAAGTTCCTCGCGTGCTCCGGCTACCCGGAATGTAAAAACATTCCCGCTCAAAGTGTTGGCGTCAAGTGCCCAACTGAAGGATGCGATGGTGAAATTGTCCAGAAAATATCAAAAAGGGGAAAAGTGTTTTACAGTTGCAACCGTTACCCGAAGTGCACCTTCGCCTTGTGGGATAAACCGGTTAACAAGGTCTGCCCCCTGTGCAAGGCGCCATTTCTTTTAGAGAAAAAAACAAAACAGACGGGCCATCATTTGAAATGCGCCCAAAAAGATTGCGGCTATATTGAAATCCTGCCTGAGCAGGAATGACCCCTCCCGCCCCAATAGCCGGTCATCAAGTCTGCCTTCTGCCTTCTGCCTTCTGCCTTCTGCCTTCTGCCTTCTGCCTTCTGCCTTCTGCCTTCTGCCTTCTGCCTTCTGCCTTCTGCCTTCTGCCTTAAAGATTTAATTTGTTTCGCAAGGTTCCGATAAGTATAATTATAAATGGTGGTTTACAATTTTTCAGTGAATTTCACCTGAATCCGTGAGCGTTCGTCAGTGGTCCGAATGCACCCTTAAGGGCATAAACGCGAAGCAAACGAATTCGATTATCCTTATCTGATAAAGGAGAGTGACCACATGATTAATGGCATCTATTCAGCACTATCAGGTCTTTTTAGTTTTTCGAGAAAAGTGGAATCCACTGCCAATAATGTGGCCAATATCAACACTCCCGGCTTCAAAGCAGGTCGGGTTACCCTGCAAGACGGGCCTACCCAATCCGTATCAACCGCTGCTGGTTCCGCTCAGATTGGCCGTGGCGTGAATGTGAGTACGATTGACAATATCTTTTCGCAAGGCTCTTTTGAGAGTACGCCCAACCCGACTGATATGGGCATTGGCGGACAAGGCTTCTTTATGCTGAGGCAACCGGGAAGCGCCCAAGCTGATAAATATACGCGTTCCGGCGGATTCCAATTCAATCAGGAAGGATATCTTGTAAATCCGGCCGGATATTATGTCCAGGGCTGGACCATTGATCCCACAACCGGTGAACGCCAGGGTGCTATCGGTGACATCAATATGGGCAATAGCACCGCTCCGGTCGCCACCCAGCGGATCGAGATGAATGTAAACGTTGATTCGCGAAAAGGTAATGAAAATACCGATATTAGCCTGGTTGACGCATGGGACGGTAGAAATGCCACGGGAACCAATCCCACCGGCCCCATCGATTCAACAAACTATGAATATGCAAGCGCTATAAAAATATATGATTCTCAAGGCGCAAGTCATGATATCACTGTCTATTTTGACAGAACCACCAATAACAATGAGTGGGAATTTCTTGTGACCTCGAATCCTCTTGAGGATCATCGGAACATTGCTACAAATCAACAAGCATCCTATGCGCCCCTAGATCGCTACACTGCATCTGATCATAAGGGAGCAGGAGCCCTGATGTACGGCACAATTAATTTTAATAACTCCGGTGAGATCCAGAATATTTCCGCCTATAATGTGCCGCCGGATGGGCAAGTGGACCCCGCGCTTACTGCTAATCGTATTGTTTTAGGGGGTGCAGATTCGAATTACAGCTTCGCCTTAAACTTTACAGGAGATACCGTTAATCATGCCATAGAATTAAGCTTGGGGGCCCGTTACAGTGGCCAGGGTACAAGTTTTATACCAGGGGCGCAGGCATCGACCCAGTATGCCAACAGCTCCACCACAACCTTTCAGGATCAGGACGGCTTTGCCGCCGGTTACCTGCAGTCGATCTCCGTTGGTACCGATGGGGTAGTCACCGGCCATTACTCCAATGGTCAGGTGGCAAAAAAGGCGCAAGTTTCGCTGGCTACCTTCAACAATCCCACCGGTCTTTTCTTGGAAGGGGGGAATCTTTTCAGTGAAACAACCGATTCCGGTCCTCCTCTCTCAGGCGCGCCTGGATCCAATGCCTTGGGCGGCATCGTCCCCAATGCCCTGGAAATTTCCAATGTGGAGCTGGCCGAAGAAATACCCAATCTTATGATCAGTAAAAGATTTTATCAGGCGAATCTGAAAGTAATCCAAACGGCAGATGAGATGCTGGGAAGTCTACTTGATACCAAAGGCTAAACCTCAATTGAGGGAGAAGTATCTGATCCGAAGTTGCACTGAGACCCACTTGGTTGGCTACGCCTCTGATGCTTCCTCCGGTAGGATCTTGAGCGCATATCCCTATGGGAAAGGAAGGTTATGAGGTGATCACAAATCCTTAAAGGTTATTTTCCCTTCTAATACGGTGAGCACCGCCTTGCCGAGTAATTTCCTGCCCAAAAAAGGAGAATTTTTACTTTTTGAAACAACCTCATCTGCAGAAAAGACAAATTCTCGCTCAGGATCCACAACTGTAACATCTGCCACTCTGCCAATTTGCAAAGAGCCACCCTGCACGCCAAGGATCCGGGCCGGATTGCTGGATAAAAGCCCTGCCATTCTCTGAGCAGAAATGATATTTCCCCTGACCAGAGAAAGTGTTAACGGAACAGCGGTCTCAAGACCGATAATGCCATTTGCGGCAATATCAAACTCCTGTTCTTTTTCCAAAACACTGTGCGGGGCATGGTCAGTTGCAATTACATCTATTGTGCCGTCCTTAAGCCCCTGTTGAATAGCTGCAACATCATCTTCTGTCCGCAGGGGTGGATTCATTTTGGCCAGGGTATTGTATTGATCGATCGCCTCTTCTGTTAAGGTGAAATAATGGGGGGCCGTCTCTGCTGTGACGAGGCAGCCCCTTTCCTTTGCACGACGAATAAGGCTTACGGATTCCTTCGTGCTAATATGAGCTATATGGATGGGATTCCCTGTATATTCAGCCAGGGACAGATCACGGTATATCATAATTTCTTCCGCAGCTTTGGGAATCCCTCGCAAGCCAAGCTTGGTAGAAACATAGCCTTCATTCATAACTCCATTTTGACTCAAAGAAATCTCTTCAGAATGGGAGATAATCAACAGCTCAAAATTGCTACTGTATTCCAATGCTCTTCGCATGAGTTGGCTGTTGGTGACAGGACGACCATCATCTGAAAGGCCCACAACTCCGGCCTTCTTCATTTCACCATAATCCGCCAACTTTTCACCATGGCTTCCCTTACTGATTGAGCCCACTGGATAGACTCTTGCTTTGGCTTCCCTGGCCTTTTCCAGGATATAGGAAGTGACGGTTTCCGAGTCGTTAACCGGTTCAGTGTTCGGCATGCAGGCCACGGCGGTGAATCCTCCGGCTGCTGCCGCCTTGGTGCCGCTATCAATGGTTTCCTTATATTCTTCTCCAGGCTCGCGGAGATGAACATGCATATCTATAAATCCGGGAAAAATCCATTTTCCGGCAAGTTCGATTTCCCGTCGGTTCTGGCTTGGAGGCGGGGCTTTTTTCCCTTTTAAAAAAAGTCCTGCTATTTTTCCTTTTGCAAGGAGAAGGTGCCCCTGCTCATCAATGCCATTAACCGGATCAATGATCCTGCCGTTTTTCAACAGCAACTCTGATCTGGCAGCCATCAGTCGCCTCCCATTATCAAATAGAGCAAGGCCATTCTGACGGCCACACCGTTTGATACCTGGTCTAAGATCGCGCTCCTTGGGCTGTCTGCAACATCTGGGTCCAACTCGACCCCCCTATTAATGGGGCCAGGATGCATGACCAATACGTCAGGTTTCGCAGCGGTAAGAACTTTCTTATTAATCCCAAACTGATTTGCATATTCCCGGAATGAAGGAATTAATGGATCTCTTTGCCGCTCTTTCTGGATTCGCAAGACCATTACCACATCCGCATCAACAATGGTAGCATCAATGGTTTTACCAACTTTTGCCCCCAATTTTTCAATGCCTGACGGTATCAAAGTCGCGGGCCCTCCCACCAAAACATTGGCGCCCATTTTTGAAAAACCAACAATATTGGAATGCGCCACTCTGCTGTGAGCAATGTCGCCGACAATCGCTACTTTTAATCCTTCGATTCTTCCTTTTCTTTGCTTGACAGTCATGAGATCCAAGAGACCCTGGCTTGGGTGTTCATGGGTGCCGTCACCGGCATTTATAACAGATGCTTTTATATGTTTGGTCAACAAATAAGGAGTTCCCGAGTGGGCGTGCCGTATAACAATGACATCTGGATGCATTGCCATCAAATTTCTTGCCGTGTCGACAAGGGATTCTCCCTTGACTGCGCTGCTAGTGGAGGCGGAAAAATTAAAGGTATCCGCACTCATTCTCTTGGCGGCAATTTCAAATGAAAGACGAGTTCTGGTACTGGGCTCAAAAAAAAGGTTAATTACCGTTTTGCCCCTGAGGGTTGGGACTTTTTTAATGGATCGTGAAGATATCTCTTTGAAAGATTCAGCCGATTGCAGAATCAAGTGAATATCTTCACGAGACAAATCCTGCAGACTTAGTATATGATTGTGGTCAAAATGATGTACTGAGGCCATAACAATTTTTTAATTAGTTTCCGAATTGGAAACAACTTGTTCCAGCATCATTAAAGTCTTCGACTTTCCGGATGGAACTAATTAAAACTTCATCCTGGGAAAAATCAAGTAAGATAATCCCGCAAAAATTCGAGAAAGCGGTTAACGTGCCATGTAATTTCAAGTAGTTATAACCTCATATATCGATGAACTGGCAATACTATTGTAAGAAGTCCCGGCTTAACGCATCGCCCGTTTCATCGCAAAAAATAAAGGTGGTCAACGCGTCCGCGTAGCAGACAAATCGTATTTTTACGATTACATCAAATAAAGACTCCCGGATTTCCTCAGTGGATTATATCGCTAAGGCGCTCCCATCGTACAGAAAAATCCTCCCGGTTCCAGGACCAATAAATCATAAACGCCTCTCCCTTAACTTCTTTAAATTTTACAAAGCTCCAGAATCTGCTGTCATGGCTGTTGTCTCTATTGTCTCCCATGACGAAAAGAGAGTCCTCCGGGACAACGACCGGACCAAAATTATCACGAGGTTGAAGGTTTCCAGGAATGACTTTAGCATCAAGATTAACTGCCCCGTCGACATCAAATAACTTATTGTTTATATATACCTTTTTGTTAACAATCTTTATAGTATCACCAGGAACTCCAATCACCCGATTAATAAAATCCTGTTTTGGATTTACAGGGTATTTAAAAACAACAATGTCGCCTCGCTCTGGTTTTTCAATTGAAATCCATGTTGATCCTGTGATAGGATTTTTTATGCCATAAATAAATTTATTGACAAGGATATGATCCCCAACCAACAAAGTTGGAATCATTGAACCGGATGGAATTTTAAACGCCTGGACAACAAAAGTTCTAATAAACAAAGCCAACAATAACGCAATAAGAATAGCTTCAACGTACTCGCGAAAAACAGATTTTCGACGTATTTTATTCACTTCGTCAGTCAAAAGTAATACTCCTCGGAATAATTATTAGACAAAGATAAATACTACTCAAGAACCTTTATAAGGATGGCAGTGCAGGTGAAATGCTTTCATAATAATAATCTCAGAATAGGTAATCCAAATCATTATAAAAAACAAGAAAGTTTACCTTTGTTGGGCAAATATTTTCATTAATTCACCACCGCAAATGAAGAGCAAAGCTTCATTCAGCAATAAATCATCCCCGAGAGCTATAGAAATCCATGCTTCTTATACAATAGAGGTGTATCCATTCAAAAAGTACTTTAATAATTTATCAACTACCTGAATATATGCTTTCCAGTAGGTTGTATAAGAATACACTTTGGAAAAGTTATAGGAGTATAATATATAAGTCCTTCTTACTTGCCAACAGCAATTGCACCACATGTGGTGGTGAAATGAAAATGAAGGCACAAAATATGGAAAAAGTTCGGGTGAAATAGTTTCTGTTGAGAATAGTTATTGCCCCCCACTGAGGCTATTTTTTTTAATGTTTCTGATTAAATACCTCCTAATTCGTATTAAATTTAAGCTTGACAATAGCTTGTTTTTGTGTGTCTAATGCAATAGTAGATGTATTTTTTAAAGGAAAAAATATTTTTTTATTGTATGTCTTGTATTTTTCTTGTTTTCTATAATTATTTTATGCCCTTAGACAAACAGGCCCTTGCTATTTCTCTGGCTCTTTATAATTGATGTGACAGGATCATAATAATATGAAAGGGTTAACGCTTCCCAAAATAACCTTACCCTTTATCAAAAGCCAAAATCTTTCTATTGGTCTAGATATCGGCTCGCATTCCATCAAGGTCTGCGAGCTGGCCCAAAGTGGGAGCGGCTATCGACTCTTAAGCCTTGGAAGTACCATACTCCCCCAAAATGCCGTAGAGGACGGTATCCTTCAAGACCCTGACGCGGTGGCCCAATCAATTACTGCACTGGTCAGCAATCTGAAGCTTCAGGGGAAGAAAGTTTCTATTTCCGTTTCCGGCTATTCAGTCATAGTTAAAAAAATCAACTTGGCGGTCATGAGCGCCTCCGAACTCGAATCTCACATACAATCTGAAGCGGAACAATATATACCCTTCGATATCGACGATGTTTATATTGATTTTCAAGATCTTAAAACGAACACCGAAGAAAATGACCGTACGGATGTTATGCTCGTTGCCGCCAAAAAGGATGTAGTTGATGGCTACCTTACCATGCTCAGATCCGTAGGCCTTAAAACAGTAGTTGTTGATGTGGATGCCTTTGCTCTTGAAAATGCCTACGGTGCAAACTTCGGTATTGAAGACAATGTTGCGCTGGTTGACATCGGCGCCTCCAAGATGAACATCAATATAATTACAGGCGGCAGCTCCATTCTGGCACGAGACGTAATCCTCGGCAGCAGGCTATTAACGGAACAGATTCAAAGTAAATTTGATATAAGCTTTGAGGAAGCGGAAGCTATCAAGGTTGGGCAAACACCTCCAGGCGATAAAAAGAAAGAACTTGCAGATATTTTTATGGCCACATGCGCTCAATGGTCAACGGAAATCAAAAGAGCTTTGGATTTTTATTCATCAAACTATCCCGATGAACCTATTTCAAAAATTGTACTGAGTGGGGGGGGCGCGAAGGTAAAAGGACTCTGCGAATTTTTTCAAAAAGAAACCGGCATTCCTGCCGAAATTTTTAACCCCTTCGTCAATACCAACTTCAATGATAAAAAGATCGATTCAGAATATATTAACTTTATAGCTCCTGAGATGGCTCTATCAACCGGCTTAGCCACTAGGCCGGTGGTTGTATAACAACATTGTAACCCAGAAATACCAAGGGCTTGCCGCCATTATGATTCGAATAAATCTTTTACCAATCCGTCAAATTAAAAAGCGCCAGAGACACAAGCAGGAAATCTATGTGTTTATTTTTTCCCTGCTGCTTATTGCTCTCGGCATAGGTGGCTATGCGTTAATACTTAAAAACACCATTAATGACTTAAACACACAGGTGGCAACTCTAACAAAGAAAAAAGCTTCTTTTCAGCCCACCTTAAAACTTATTGAAGATTTAAAGAAAGAAAAGAAGGTACTCGAAGCTAAGCTTAACGCCATAAAATTGCTTAAAAAGAATTCCCAATTAACGGTGAGAATTCTTGATGAAATCGCCAAGAGAACACCTTCAAACCGTCTCTGGTTAAATTCGCTTTCACAGACGCAAGACAAACTAAGAATAGCAGGTGTTGCCTTGGATAATGCCACTATTGCACAATATATGAAAGAATTAACCAATTCTGAATTATTTACTGCTGCTGAACTTGCCAATTCTTCACAAACTGCTGTGGCAGGGAGAAAACTCAAATCTTTTTCGCTTTCTCTAACAATAAAAAAACCGGCTCAAGAAGAAGAAACAACAGAAAAAAATAAAAGCTCGAAAGGCTAATGTATGAGTCTTGCAAAAGTTACCGAGGCTTTTGATACTTTCCTCGACACTAAATACAGCGCTCTCAACATCAAAATAAAGACAGGTATCCTTATTGCCGCTGTGGCGCTGCCAATTATTGTATTTGTGATGCTTTATGCTTCTCCTAAACATAAACAGATAAAGCATCTCAAAGGCACTATTAGCAAATTGCATGCAGAAATAACCAAGCTAGAAGCACAGACAAAAGAACTGCCCAGATACCAAGCCGAAAAAGATGAAGTCGAACAACTATTTAAAGCAGCATCTGAATTTTTACCGCAGAAAAAGGAGATTCCTTCACTCTTAACGAGCATATCTGCAGAAGGGACGAATTCAGGTTTAGACTTTGTATCATTCAACCCCAAAGCCGAGACTCCTGTTGATTTTTATGCGAGCATTCCCGTAGATATCCAGATCGAAGGGCCATACCATAATGTTGGGGTATTCCTTGATAAAATTAGCAAGCTCCCAAGAATTGTCACTGTTTCAAATATCAATATGGGTGCACCCAAAAGATCTGGAAACGAGATGATCCTTTCAACAAGATTTAATTTGGTTACTTACAGATTTATTGAACCGAGCGATGAAAAACAAAATCAGTAACAGAAAAATAAATAGGAATGTAATCCTCACAGGGGCGCTGAGCTTCCAAGGGGAGCAAATAGTTTTGGGGAAAAAGTCTCTGTGGTTGTACCCCATTATACTTTGTCTTCTCTTGTCATTTTGGATGGGGGGAGTTTGCCTGGCAACTGCCAATATTGAAGCGGATATCGAAGATAAAAAAATAACCTCACCCTTTTTTAGACCTGATGGATCAATTGATCTGTCAACGCTCTTTAATGAAGAACCTTTTGAATACCAAAGAGAAGGCAGGAACGATCCATTCCTCCCCTTTATTTCAGAAGAAATCATTAAGGCTGAACTGGAAGGTGCCGATGAAGTACTTACAGGTATGAGAAGGTTCGAACCGGGGCAATTACGTCTTGTTGCCATTGTTTTTATAAAAAATGCACCTTTTGCCATGGTACAGGATTCGGTTGGCAAGGGCTACATTATCAAGAAGGGAACCAAGATCGGCCGTTTAGGTGAGGTTGAAGACATTTCTCCAAACAAAGTAACAATCAAAGAAGCATATTATACAATGGCCAAGGAAAAACGATATAAATCGGTGGAAATGGTCTTAAAAAAAGAGGGAGAAAAATAGCCATGACCTTGTTGGTACATTTTAGAGCATTTGTTGTGTATTGTGCAATTTTCCTGCTCTGTTTTGCAAACATGGCTACAGCCAGCACAGATGTAAACATTGAGCAGATAGAACAAACAAACAACGCATATACCATAACTAACTTTCAGTGGGAACAAACGGCTGATGAATTTCTCCTGCGTATTCTGGGAAACACTCAACCCACCTATACAATGTATCAACTCTTTGAGCCCCTGCGCATTATAATCGATATAGCAGATGCATCGATCGATGCGAATGTTTCTCTGCCGATTGACTTGCAGCACGGGCCTGTATTCCAGGTTAACGGTACAACGATAAACGATAAAAAGCCGGCTATAGCCAGAATAGAAATTTTCCTGACAAGTGATCAGGCGTATTCCGTTGAACGGGAAGAGAACGATATTCTGGTACGATTTGCAAAAAAAACTGTCGATGAAGAGGGCAATGAGACTACTTCTTTACCCACAGACACTGAAAAAGAAATGGTTGAAGAAGCCTTAGCCGAAACAGTTGATGATCAAACCGAAGAAATTGCCCCAACATTTAAACAAGAATCATCAACTATTTTTGATATTGATGTAGAAAAAACATCTTCTGAAACTCGAGTACATGTTAAAGCTGATGGTCCGCTGGTCAATTTCCAAAAAATGCCTTTGCCCAAGGCAAACAGCCGACCGGATCGTCTTTATGTGGATTTCCCAAATGTTAAAATTGATATTCCAGACTCGCAAATTGAAGTGAATACCACACTTGCCCGGATCAGAGCGGCTAGAAGGGAAAAAGGCGTTCGAATTGTTTTTGACTCCGGAATCAACCAGCTTTTTGATTTTAAAATTTATCCCATGTCTTATGGGCTTATGATCGTTATACCTGAAGCCGAAAGTTCAGAGTTGATCGCCGGTATCCTCGAAAAAGATGCTGATACAGCAGAAACTGTGGATCCTATCAATAGTATTCAGCAAGCTGCAAAACCTGACACCATAGCAAATCAAGATGTTGCAAGTAAATCATCAAAAATAGATGAGCTTTTAGAAGATTTCTCTTTTGGCGGCTATGCCAAAAAAAAGATCACTGTTGATTTTTATAAAATTGATCTCCACAACGTTTTCAGATTATTTGGGGAGATAAGCGACCTCAACATTGTTGTGGATGAAGGCGTTGCAGGATCCCTCACCCTTTCCCTCAATGAAGTCCCCTGGGACTTTGCTTTAGATATCATTTTAAACCTTAAAGATCTCCAAAAAGAAGAACGGTTTAATACCATCGTTATTTCGCCAAAGAGTAAAAATTTTTCGTGGCCTGAAAGAACTACCGACAATATTGCCTTTAAGGTGGATGAATCAGCCCAGAAACCTGAAACGCAGATAAAAGAAGCGATAACAATCAGAAAAAAGATTGAACAACCAAAGGAACTCCTCGAAGCAAAGAAAATATTAGTCCAGGCCCAGAGCAAGGAAAAAACAGGTAATTATGAAGGGGCCTTGAAGCTTTATGAGGAAGCGTTTTCACTATGGAAAGATAATGCGCAACTTGCCAAGCGAATCGCCTCATTATGCCTTGTGCAACTTAATATGAATGCCAAAGCAGCCTATTATGCCAAAAGCGCCTTAAACATTAATGCAAAGGATAATTCTGCTGCCCTGCAGGCTGCCATTGCGAATGCAAATATGAAGAAGATAGCCGAGGCCGAAGAATATTTTAATTTGGCTGTAGGTGGAACATCTCCCGAAGGTGAAGCATTGATAAGCTATTCCGCCTTTGCTGAAGAGAACCAGCATTTTGATACCGCCATTTCCATGTTACAGAAACATGGGGCCCTTTACGGCGACACCCTGGATACGATGATCAGTAAAGCAAGGATCTACGATAAGATGGGGCAACGCAAACAAGCAGTAGAAGAATATCGCGCTCTTCTCCATTCAGGATTTGATTTGCCCCCCGACCTGGCCCGTTATATTAAAGGCCGCATTTCAATGGAAAACAACATTTAAATAATAGGATTAGACATATTGGAAAACATAAAACTGAAGAGGATCGAGATGAAAACTATCCAATGCATGTTTCATGCGTGCATAATTTTAATGCTGAGCTTACTCTTTGCTTGCGCTTCCTCGGTTGAACCTCCCCAACAGATTGACAGCAAAGTCGAGCAAGATACAGCTCAATTAAAATCAATGCCGGCCGAAGCCCAAGCCGAGGCCCAAGTCGCGCCCTCTTCTAAAAAAATCTCCTATGTGGAAGAGACAACCCTGCCTGTCCGTTTTCAAAAGCCATCCTATATTGTAGGCGATGAAAAAACATCTGTTGCTGTAGGTGAAGAGGAGGAAGAATTTACAGTGCAAGTCGGTGCTGACATTTCCTCAACAACCGGCGCTGTGGCTCTTCGGGATATCATTAAAAGACTGGCATTGCTAAAAAATATGAATGTCAGCTGGTCAAGCGATGTGGACCAATACGCGTTGGTTGACGTAGACCTGAGAGCGGAAGACGATTTTTTCAAAGCAATTGATAATATATTACGTCAGCAAGACTATTTCCATGTAATTCAAGGCAATACTATTGTTGTAAAATATAAGGCGACCAGGAAATTTCATATTGCCATGCCTTTTTTAAATTCCAAACTCAATACCGGGGTCGGCGGCAATGTTCTTGGCGGGACCGCCAGTACCGGTAACATGAAAGGGACCATAGAACTGATAAGCAGCGATAACAACTTTGATCTGTGGGAAAACATCAGGGAAAACCTGGATCAGGTTCTGGAAATTTGGACCCAGCCTACACCGACCTCTGCCCAGGCGGCAGCCGCGCCATCGGATCAAGCCCCTCAAGGTGGCGAAGCCGCACCTGCCCCAACTATTGCGAGCCCGCCACGAGTAGGCAAGGGGTATTATACTATTGACAAGCCCATCGGCTTGATTACCGTCACTGCTCCGCGAAGCTTACTGGATAAAATTGAGTTGTATATCAACAACTTGAAAGATGAACTGTACAGGCAGGTATCAATTGAGGCCAAGATCATTGAAGTAACGTTGAATGACGAGAGCAAAACCGGCATCGACTGGTCAGACCTGCTTGATGGTTCAGCCTTTAATTTCAATATGACCTTTGGTCAACTGAGCAGTCATAACCCTATGGGTGATGCCCGATCAATCACCATGAGCCATGACGGTTTTTCATTACTGCTCAATGCCATTAAAACGTATGGCGAAACCAGAGTGCTGGCAAATCCTAAAATCAGTGTGATGAACGGCCAGCCCGCTATGATCAGTGTCGGGGAAAATGTAACCTTCATCAAATCCGTTACCTCAACGGTTGACGAAGGTGTTATAACCTTCTCTGTTGAAACTTCCAGTGTGATGTCGGGCCTGGGCCTGGCGGTTGTAGCAACTGTCATGGACAACAAAGATGTCATCATGAGTCTGACTCCGGTTACCTCCCAGCTCGAAGAGCCCATTGAATACAGATTTTTTGGCGGCAACAACCAGGTCGGCTTGCCGATCGTCAACCTCCGGGAAATGAACACCACGGTCCGGGTGGAAAATGGGCAGATCCTGGTGGTGGGCGGCCTTATTGACAAAACCGACGATTCAAACGTAGAAAAGGTGCCGGTGCTTGCCGAGATTCCGATTCTCAATTGGTTTTTCAAAAATAAAGTCAAAATCAACAACAGTAAAGAACTCATTATCATAATGCAACCTAAGGTAATTTCTTAAAAATTGAACATAAATAGCTACAACCTTTTATTGATAAGAATTCAACTTAATCTTGCGCCCCAAATTTGCTATAATAAAGAAATAACAATACCGAAGGAGTTATAGCTATGTCAGGCATCAGACTTTTCCTCTATGGGATTTTAATCGTACAACTTGCTGCCTGCGGTCAAGTTGTAACAGGCAAGTTAACAACGCCACAGTCTCCGGACAAATCATCTTGTACGCTTGGTAGGAAAATAGTGGTTCTTCCCTTTGCAGACCACTCAGCAACAGATGATGACCTTCAGGCCACCTATGCCAGAAACATGGCTATTATGGAGGCTTTGACTGATCAATTGGTTGCCAAGGGTTTTCAGATGCCCATACCGGAAGATACCTTGATGTATCTTGTTGATAAGAATATTGTCAAAGGCATGCCCTATTCTTCCAGGACCTCAAAAACAAAAAGCCTCGAAGAACAATTGAGCGCCAATTGGTCTGATGAGATGAAAGGCCTCATAAAAGAAGAAATCAAAGGCGAACAACTCGCATCGTTCGCTGGCAATGACCATGGCACGCGAGGTTTGGATAACAAAACTCTGGCCGGCATCGGCAAGGACCTGCAAGCCGACTATATTCTTCGGGGCCGAATTATCAAATTTGATCTCCAGAATGATCACACCTGGCAGGTGCATCGGCGTGGCGTTTTACCGCTGTTCTTCGGTGCTACCAACCGATCGATCTTTGGGGTAGCAAAATCAGAAACCTATGACAACGTTAATGCCATGGTAGTCGGCGGCGCCATTGGAGCTGCAATCGGCCACGAAGCCACCACGCCGTATTCGACGGCAGACAAACTCGACCCTTCCAATGCCAATGCTGCTGTTTGGGGTGCTGCCGCGGCAGGCGTAGCCTATCTTGCGCAGAATGCCGGCGAAACCCCGGAAGCGGTTGTCCATCTCCGTATGTGGGTGCAAAAAGCGGAAACCGGCGAAATTATCTGGACCAACCGGGCAGAGGTCGAGGCAACCACCCAAAGCGCTTTTGCAGACAACAGGCCTGACTCCCTATTCCACACCGCTGTGAAGAAAGCAGTGAAACACTTAGTGGATAATTTCTGGGACAATACCGAACTCTACTTGTAATCCAACCAACAAATGGCAAGGCGGGCGATCTGCCACTTACTTTTTTTGGCAGGCAACTAAGGAAGAATGAGGAAGTCTTATGAAGTCAATACGGTACATAAATTTTATTAGACAAACCAATGAATGGCTTACATTATTGCTAATTTTCGCGGCTTTGACCTTGATTTCGTCTTGTAGCGGCGGCGGAACTCCCCAGCAAACTGCTGGAGGTGGCGGAGGAGGAGGCGGTGGTACGACCAACGCCAGCCTTACCTTGGCTCTGTCGCAAGCTACAGTGCAAACAGACAACGCCGACAGTGCAACGATTACTGCAACCGTTTTGGATGCCGCTAATGTTCCGGTGGAAGGTGAATCCATATCCTTTGCCACCACTGGCGGCATGATCACCGCTTCCAGCGCAGATACCGATGCCAATGGCGAGGCTATCATTGAACTTAAATCCGGTCCCATTAAAGTAAACCAGACCGTCACCGTTACCGCCTCCTGCACTACGGCTGGAACACAAACCATACCCATCCAAATTGCCGGCACATCCCTCACTCTCGCTGCTACGAAAACCAGTATAGGAGTTGGTGAAACAACCCAGTTGACCGTTACGGTTAGGGATGCGGCAAATTTACCCGTATATAATGCGCCGATAACCGTAATTTCATCAGGAACCGGATCGGTTACTCTTTCACCGGCCATGGATCCGATTACCGGCTACAATGGCTACACAGATGTTACCGGTAATCTTGTAATCGATGTTACCGGCTCTGCAGTTGGCAGCCTCACTCTCCAAGCCACCGGGCTTGGCACCATAGCAAGCCAAGTCTTTTCAGTGGCCGGCGCCGGTCAATCGTTTGGTATTACCGCACCAACAACAGATACGGTCAGTCTTTCCACCGGCACCGACCTGACTGTCACGGTAAATGCACCAGGTGTAACGAATGTCCAATTTATTTCTACAATTGCAAACAGCACCTGGAATGGGGCGACAAATATTGAAACAGTACCTGTCGTAGGCGGCATCGCCTCGGCCACCTTCAATTCCCCCGATGCCGGCGCTGCAAATATCTCGGTCTATGATGCCGCAGCGCCCTCTACCCAGGACACATTAGTCATCAACCTTTCGGCACCCCCAGCAGATGCGGCGCAACTTTTACTCCAGGCAAGTACTACTGTGGTGGCGCCAAGTACCGGGGATAATAGAAACACTGTGACTCTAACGGCATCAGTGCTCACTGCCAGCGGCCAGGTTGTGGGCAATGCACCGGTTTATTTTTCCTTTATAAATACTCCCCCCGGCCACGGGGAGTATATCTCACCAGTGCTTGTCTTTACCAATGATAACGGTGTGGCAGTATCAACCTTTTATGCAGGTTCAAGTACGGATTCGGACGGTGTGGATATCCAGGCGGAAGTAGTTAATACGGCATTCAATGACAGTGTTAATATAATAGTCGGCGGTGCGGCTGGGTCCGTTGTAATCGGGCAAAGTACCAGGATACTTGCCAATGCAACCAATACCATATATAAAGCACCCATGAGTGTACAGGTGTCAGATTCAAACGGTAATTCTGTTGCCAATGCCGAAGTTTCCCTAAAGGTTTGGCCAATCTCTTACTACCTCGGTTATTGGGATCATTCCACTTCCACTCCTGTACCTGTTACGCAATTCTGGACTATAGGGGAGGATATTAATCCGACGAATGGTATTTTAGATGGTTTTGAGGATATTAATTGTAATGGTATTCTTGATGCTGGTGAAGATCTTAATACAAATGGTATTCTTGATTTTGGAGAGGATACCAATATGAATTGTGTTTTTGATACTGGACCATATGCCCAGCCCAATGAGGATGTAAACAGAAACCTGATTCTTGATGCCGGTGAAGATGTCGGTCCCATGGGTGTCCCGGATGGTGCACTCTCACCGCTCAATTCCTCCGGGGGCACCCTTCCTGCCACGGTTATCACCGGTGACGATGGGTCGGCGGATTTTGAGTTGGTCTATTTGAAGACATATGCTTATTGGATAGGGGTGGAGGTAACCGCAAGCGTTCAGGTTTATGGTTCAGAGGCTTCCTCATCCCTGGGATTTCGCCTTCATTACATGGTAGGGGATGAACCCTTTTTGGGTGATTCGCCCTTTGGCTGGTATTAAATTTTCAAAGTTTTGCAAAGCATATTAAGCTTATAAAAAACAGGAATTGATAGGGCTTAATCTCAACAGATGCCTTATTAATTCCTGTTTTTCTTTTGTGATTCACTTGTAAGCTAGACAATTGCCATCTTATTACCCTCCTGTTTTACTGCTTCTTCTCTCCTTCCTTGCTTTTCCGGGCATTCTCATACAGGGCCATGAAATTAACGGGCTCCAGGAGAAACGGCGCGAATCCGCCGTCCACTGCAAGCTGGCTGACGATCTGCCTGGTGAACGGATACATGAAGGTTGCGCAGTCAACTGCCAACACCATGGGCAGATGCTGTTCCGGGATATTTTTTAAGAAAAAGATGCCGGCATGTTCAACCTCTATGATGAATAAGGTCACAGCTCCATCCTCGCTGGAGACTTTTGCATTTATGGATAGAGCAACTTCATAATTATCAGCTTCCAGTTTCTTGTTTTTCAGTCCCAGGTTAATGTCCACCTTGGGCGCCATCTGCTGCTTGAGAAAAACATCCGGCGTATTAGGACTTTCAAAGGAAAGATCTTTGACATAAAGCTTCTGAAGTTTTAGGAGTGGTGCATTTTCTGCCTGCTGCTGTGCGTTGTTTTCCTGGGACATCATCCTACCTCATTTAAAATTAACAATTACTATTTATTTTTCAGATTTCAATTCTCGGTCCTCGAGAATTTCACGGTAAAAACTATCTTCATCAACAACGTAAACCCTTGCTGGATATGAACAATAATTGAGCACGTTAAGTATGATATGGATTATTGACCCAATAATGGCTTTAAATATTGACCTGTATAGGATGTTTTGGCTTTGGCCACCTTTTCCGGGGTACCGGTTGCCACGACCTTGCCGCCTTCTTCTCCCCCTTCCGGCCCCAGATCGATAATGTAATCAGATGTTTTGATAACATCAAGATTATGTTCAATCACGATCACGGTATTGCCGCTATCCACCAGGCGGCCCAAAACCCTGAGGAGGTATTGTATGTCATCCGGATGAAGGCCGGTGGTTGGTTCGTCCAGAATATACATGGTTTTGCCGGTGCTTCTTTTGCTTAATTCACGCGCCAGTTTGATGCGCTGCGCCTCCCCGCCCGACAAGGTCACTGAGGATTGACCCAGGGCAATATAGGAAAGGCCGACATCGCTTAAGGTTTGCAGCCTGTTCTTAACCGGCGGCACATTACCGAAAAACGCAAGGGCCTGTTCAACATTCATGGCAAGGATATCAGCAATGGTTTTATCTCGATACCTGATTTCCAAGGTTTCATAATTGTAGCGCTTGCCTTTGCAGGTTTCACAGGTAATATAAATATCCGGCAGAAAATGCATGGCGATCTTGATCACCCCCTCACCTTGACAGGCCTCGCAACGCCCCCCTTTTATATTGAAACTGAACCGTCCCGGTTTGTATCCCCTGGCCCGGGACTCAGGCAACCGCGATAAAAGCTCTCGAATCGGAGTGAGAACACCGGTGTAGGTGGCTGGATTCGACCGGGGCGTCCGGCCAATGGGGCTCTGGTCAATGTCAATAATCTTGTCAATCTGCTCCAGGCCGGTGATGCTCTCACACTCGCCTGCCTGGTCACGGCTTTTGGACAACCTGTTTTTGAGCCCTTTATAAAGGGTTTCAACAACCAGGGAGCTTTTCCCTGAACCGGACACACCTGTTACACAGGTCATAATCCCCAAAGGAAATTGTATGGAAATGTCCTTGAGATTGTTTGTCCTGGCTTTGCCAATAGCAATCCAGGATTTCTTGTTTTTGACCTTGCGCCTGCGAGCGGGAAGCTCAATGGCAAGGCGCCCGGAAAGATAGCCTCCGGTCAAGGATTTCGCATCTCCCAACAATCCATCGACCTGTCCACTGTACACTATATCGCCGCCATGTATCCCAGCCCTTGGCCCCATATCGAGCACATGATCGGCAGCCAAAATTGTTTCAGCATCATGCTCCACTACCAATACGGTATTTCCCAGGTCCCGCAAGCTGGTCAAGGTATTGATCAGCCGCTGGTTGTCCCTCTGGTGCAGGCCGATACTCGGTTCATCAAGAATATAAAGTACCCCGGCCAGCCGGGAGCCGATCTGGGAAGCAAGCCGTATGCGTTGCGCCTCGCCTCCTGAGAGTGTCGATGCCCTGCGGTCGAGAGAGAGGTAGCCTAGACCAACATCCTCAAGAAACGACAACCTTTCCAATATTTCCTTCAAAATACGGCCGGCGATCATCTCTTCCTGGGCATCAAAGCGGAGAGCGGGAAGCTCGTTAACAAGGGTAGAAATACTGAGCCTGGTCATTGCAAAAATATCCCATGTACCCACCTTGACTGCCAAGGCTTCAGGTTGCAGACGCGCGCCATGACAGGCAGGACAAGGTTGCTCATTCATAAAGCGCTCCATTTCTTCGCGGATCATCATGGAATTTGTCTCTTGATACCGCCGGGCAAGCTGCGGCAATATCCCTTCAAAAGGGGATTTATATGTCACGCTGCGGTTGTGGCGAATGTACTCAAAAAGCACCTCTTCTCTGCCCGTGCCATGGAGAATCACGGACTGGGCCTTTTCCGACAGGTCCTTAAAGGGTGTGTGGAGGTCAAAACCAAAATGCGCGGCAAGACCGGCAAGAACCTGGGAAGAATAGGCATAGGACGAGCGGTTGCTCCACGGGGCAATCGCCCCTTCACGTATGTTGAGCTCCGGATCCGGTATGACCAATTGCGGATCAAAAAACTGCTTAATGCCGAGGCCGCTGCATTCCAGACAGGCCCCTTTGGGATTGTTAAATGAAAAGAGCTGTGGAGTAAGATCCGGCAGGCTCCTGCCACACTGAATGCAGGCAGCTTTCTCACTAAAAAGCTGTTCACTCTTATCGTGCAAAACCTGGACTAGCAGAAAGCCGTCCGACAACCTGACGGCAGTGGAAACAGAATCCGACAACCTTGTGGCCACCGATGGCTTGATAACCAGGCGATCCACCACCGCCTCAATGGTATGCCGCTTGTTTTTATCGAGTTCGATATCCTCATCCAGACTCCGAACCTCTTTGTTCACGCGGACCCGGACATAGCCATCTTTTTTGAGTTTGTCGAACAGATCCTTATGGGTTCCCTTTTTGCCCTCCACCAGAGGTGAAAGCAGAATCACTTTACTGCCTTCCTGCATTTCTGATAGTTTTTTTACCATATCCTGGATACTTTGCGGTTTGATCTCCTGGCCGCATTCTGGACAGTGGGGATGACCAACCCTGGCGAAAAGGAGCCGAAAATGATCGTAAATTTCCGTAATTGTGCCGACCGTTGAGCGGGGATTCCTGCCGGTGGTACGCTGTTCAATGGAAACAGCCGGAGAAAGTCCTTCAATGGCATCAACATCAGGTTTTTCCAGTTGTCCGAGAAATTGGCGCGCATAGGTTGAAAGAGACTCAACATACCGGCGTTGCCCCTCGGCATATAAGGTATCAAATGCCAGGGTTGATTTTCCCGAGCCGCTCAGGCCGGTAAAAACAATCAAGCTATTGCGCGGCAGGTCCACATCGATATTTTTAAGATTATGCATCCGTGCCCCACGGATACGAATAAATTTCGGTTCCATGACTCTAAAATAATAACATTACGATTAATTAATTTTTCCGAAATGATTTAATGCTTTGATATGTAAATTCGAGGAGGAAGAATCACTTTTTTACGAGGCGGGCGGCAAAAAAGCCGTCCAAATCATGATCAGCGGGATTGGTTCGAAAAAAACCGCCGGTATCCACCAATACCCTTGCTTGGGAAGGTAATACATCTTTGCAGTCAGTCAATGAAAATTCCTTATGTTTTTCAAGAAACAGGCTTACAACTGCATCGTTTTCTTCAGGTTCGGTGCTGCAGGTGCTATAGACCAGGGTGCCACCCGGCTTTGTAAATTCAGCCGCGCCTTCCAATAATCCAAGTTGTTGGCGCTGGTATCGCATAACATCCCCAGGTTGTCGATTCCAGCGGATATCCGGATGCCGCCTGATGACACCCAAACCGGAGCATGGAGCGTCGATGAGGACTCCGGAAAAATACCCTCGAAAACGGACTTCCAGTTCTTCCAGTCTTCCTCGGATAATTTCTGTGCTGGATACAAAACCTGCCCGGCTGAGATTTTCTCTAAGCAGTGCAATTCTTGTTTTGTTGGGATCCACTGCCAGTATGCGGCCCGAACCTGAAAGCATATCGGCAAGCTGTATGGTCTTGCCCCCTGATCCGGCGCACCCATCAAGGTATGCGCCATCTTTGAAAGGGGCAAGGAGGGGAACGATAAGCTGGGCTGCCTCATCCTGAACCTGGAAAAGCCCTTCATGATATCCCGGCAAGTCATGGACAGGACCTTTATAGCCTTCCATTCGCACGGCTTGCCGGGAATATTCTCCAAGACATGCCTTTATTCCCTTTTCTGCTAGACGTCCAAGGAAAGCCTCCCTGGTGCCTTTAACAGTGTTGACACAAAGACACAAGTCTGGCTGGGTGTTGTTCTGTCGACACATTTCCTCAGCTTTGTCATCGCCATAACGGTTCTGCCACTTGCGTAAAAGCCATTCCGGATGGCTCAACCGAGAATGCTCTGGTATTGCGGGATCCTTTTGTCCGGGAGCGGGAATGGTATCGCGGTTCCGAGCAACGTTTCGCAACAATCCGTTGACAAAACCACAAATCCATTTGGGCTGCCTTGCCGCTCTCAGGGAATTTACGGTCTCATTTATCGCCGCTGACTGGGGAATTCTGTCCAGAAAGAGAATTTGAAACAAACCGATGCGAAGTGCTGCTAACGTTCGCCTCTTCATTTTAGAGAGTGGATGGGTCGAAAACCGACTCAAGACCCAATCAAGATACCCTTGCCAGCGAATTGCGCCATAAACAAGGGCCATGACCAAATGAGCATCCCTTTGGTCTTTGAAAGCATGCTGCGAAAGCCACCTATCTTTGATCTCATCAACAGGCCCGTGTGTTTTCTGCCAGTCGCACAATATCTCTAGAGAGACAAACCGGGCATCTGAGTTCATCAGTACAAACCAATGACTGAGGCGAACCGGCCGGTGATTCCTTCTCGCCGAAAGGAATAAAAATCCGGATTGCACAGGTTGCATATTCCTGCAATATCAATTTTCTCAGGTTTGACTGATGCGTTAACAAGCTGGTCTCTGCTAATGGACCAGAAATCAAAATTATTCTCCCTGACTCGGTACTTTTTGAACATCTGCGGCAGTTCTTTCTGATAATTGATAAATTCTGCACAGCAAGGACCGAGGGAGGGGCTTACCGCTGCATAAAGGTTAGCCGGTTTCACGCCAAGATTTTCTTTCATAGCCCTGACCGTATCGCCAATTATATTTTGTACGCTGCCTCTCCATCCGGCATGAATAATTCCTGCAGCGTGCCGGACAGGATCATAAAGAAAAACGGCCTGACAGTCTGCCTGCTGGATCATGAATGCGACACCTTTGGCGGCTGATATTATTGCATCATATCCTTGTTCCTCAACATCTGAAGAAGGCTGCTGTGATATGAAAAGTATATTATTCCCATGGACCTGGTTGGCGGAAACCAGACGTGATACACCAAAGGCCTCTTTTATCCTTTGTCTGTTTTCCAACACATTCTGACTACCATCCCCCACGTTGAAACTCACATTCAACGATCGCCAAGGTCCTTTGCTAACACCGCCATTGGTTGTAAAAACCCCATGGAAAAGATGGGGAAAGAAAAGGGAACGAAAGATAAAATGGGGTGTCCCTCTACTGTGGTAAAAAAGATGCGCCCGCATAACTTATTGAAAAGCGCCAATGGGAATCGTGAAATTGAGAAATGCAGATGTCAGCCCGCTTAAAACAGCTAAGGCGAACAGGCTATCAATTAAATACTTACGATGCTGTCGGTTAAAAAATAAGTTCGACACCCACCCGGAATGCTTCGTCAGCAGTCACATCTCCGCGGTCCTCGATATCTATTCTGATATTGTTGTAGCTCACGAAAATTCTCGCCCTGGGAATAAATTCATAATCCACGCTTATTGACGAATCAAATCCCCCATCGGCGTCCAGAAATGACAGCACGGAAGGGGCCCAAAAAATACTTCCGGAAAAACCAAAGCCCTTCCATGCGGCTGGAGCGACACGCGCCAAAGCTCCTAAGGCAAGGGAAAGGATATCTTCTTTATCAGTAGTTCCACCATAGAGCTTAACACCGGCGCCAGCTTGAACTCCTTGCACACCGATATTGCCAAGAACATCTAATCCCACGGAGCCAAGGGTGGTGTCTTCTTTTGAATTATACAATATCTTTGCGTTAACCAGTGAAGCCCCAAAATTGTCCTCGCTAATTTTTTGCTTCACGGTAGCCTGGGCACTGAAATCATTAAGGCTGAATTCCAACGAACCCGCATGAACAGGCAAAGCCATAAAAAAAAGCGCAACTGTAAGTATAATCTTTTTGATCATTATTCGGCTCCGGAAATATTTATTGTGCTTTATGTATTTTGTTGTCGGTCTTTAAAATATGACATAATCCAGATGTTCCATCAAGTAGAGAAATCTCTTCGCAGAAATAACTCAACTACGCTATCTCCTAAATAGACGTTGCGGTAAACATACCTAAATATGCAGATTATTAAAAATTGATAAAATCGTAAAAAAAACGATTATATCGATGTATCACGTTGTAACTAGTTGAAATTACATGGCACGTTAACCGCTTTCCTGGCTTTTGCGAGACCATCAAAGATGGAGACAATAAAAAAATAAAGTTTATTTTTGCAATACCATACTTTTTTATTGAAACATTAGCCATCCTCTTTTATTTTTCCGGACCAAGCAAAATTTTATTAATTAAAAAGGCTTACGATTTTCCACATGTATTTTCAGGACATCATCTTTGAATTAAATCAGTTCTGGGCGGGAAAAGGATGCATCATCCAGCAACCTTACGATATGGAGGTTGGGGCCGGCACCTTTCATCCGGCCACCCTTCTCCGTGCCCTTGGCCCTGAGCCATGGGAAGCAGCTTATGTCCAGCCTTCGAGACGCCCTACTGATGGAAGATACGGTGAAAATCCCAATCGCCTGCAACATTATTATCAATACCAAGTCGTTATCAAGCCTTCTCCATTGAATATCCAGGACCTCTATCTAGACAGCCTCAAGCGCTTTAACCTTGATCTTCTTGAGCACGACGTCAGGTTTGTCGAAGACGATTGGGAATCTCCGACCCTTGGCGCCTGGGGGCTTGGCTGGGAAGTTTGGCTCGATGGCATGGAAATCACCCAATTCACCTATTTCCAGCAAGCTGGCAGTATTGATTTATCGCCTGTCACTGTTGAAATAACATACGGGCTTGAACGTATCGCCATGTATCTTCAGGGAGTTGACAGTGTCTATAATATTGCCTGGAACAAAGATGTTACTTACGGCGAAATTTACCACCAGGCAGAAATTGAGTTTTCAACCTTTAACTTTGAAATTGCAAACGTTGAAGCATTGATTTCCTTTTTTGATACATTCGAGTCAGAAGCCCATAAGCTCTTGGATAACAACTTGATCCTCCCGGCTTATGATTATTGCCTGAAATGCTCTCATACCTTCAATCTTCTGGATGCGCGCAAAGCGATAAGCGTGGCCGAGAGAACCAGATACATTGGCCGGATAAGGAATATTGCCCGAAAGGTTGCGATTCAATACACAGAACAAAGGGAAGAGTTGGGATATCCCCTTTTAAAATCACGAACCCCTGAGGGATAATACGATGGCGGAAGTGCATGGGAATCGAACCCACCCACCAAGCTGTTAACCCAGTGCACCGGATTTGAAGTCCGGGAGGGCCACCAGCGCCCTTTCCACTTCCGTCAACCTTTACAAAATATAATAATAAATTTTCTTTGGTTTACCGGCAACTTTTTTCTGGACTTTTTATGCTAAATTTCTTCATCATGCAAAAAAGGGTCTCCCTTGGCAAGGAGGCGTAATTACCCGGTATTGTAAATTTTATTCCTATTTTGGGCCTTATTGATTTTTAAAAAAACCGTGCAAGTATGTAGTCGTTTATATTGAGGAATACTATAAACTTGCCAAAAGGAGCAATTTTTATGGATTGTGAGCGTTTAAGCAAGCTCATTAAATCATGGTACCATCAAGTTCAGGATGAAGCATTGGCGCCGGCTCGAATGGTGGCTTTCATGGAAAAACATATCTTTGAATGTGATGTTTGCCTGCTTGATCCCAAAGTGCACCAAGAAGTGGAAAAGATAGCCGATATCGTTTTTCCTCCCTCAAAACGTCTGACCAAAAAAGCTGCCGAAGAAGAAGTGGAGGAGGAGGAGGAAGTACAGGCCTCGGAAGATGAGGATGAAGAAGATGGAGATCAGGACGATGATTATTGAAAAATAACACCAAAAAAGACGCTTCCGTAAACAGGCGGGAGCGAGATTCCTGAAACATGTAATTATATGGGCTCACTCCATACTCTGACATCAGCAAAGAAATCCCCATGGGAACACAAAATCAGTGTATTTTATAATGCTCGCAGCCTGAAAAAAACAAAAGCGCCCCCAAAAGAGGCGCTTTATTTTTTAATGGTGGCGATGCAGGGACTTGAACCCCGGACACTACGGATATGAGCCGTATGCTCTGACCAGCTGAGCTACATCGCCCTGAAAAGCTTTGTTCTATAGGGTATTTTACCGAAATTGTCAATATAAAATACATCTGAATCTTGGCCCTATCACTCCAAAACAAAAGATAGCAATATAAAAGAAAGGAGCCTTTCTTGGTGGAAAGGCTCCTTTCTTATTTTCAATATGTTTCGAGTAACAGGCAAGTTTTACTTCAAGTAAAATATTGCCCGGCAAGAGGGTAGAATTACATCATGCCGCCCATGCCACCCATGCCGCCCATGCCGCCCATGCCACCTGGAGGCATGCCGGCACCAGCGCCTTTATCTTCTTCAGGATGTTCAGCCACCATACATTCAGTGGTCAAAAGCAGTCCTGCAACACTGGCAGCATTCTGTAAGGCGAAACGGGTCACCTTTGCAGGATCAATCACGCCTGCATTTATGAGATCTTCAAATTTTTCCGTCTCAGCATTAAAACCCATTGCCCCTTTCTTATTTTTCACCTGCTCAACAATTACCGAACCTTCAAGGCCGGCATTATTGGCGATCTGACGTACAGGCTCCTCAAGGGCACGGGCGACTAAACCTTTGCCAAGGTTTTGCTCCCCATCAAGCTTCAAGCTGTTTAATGCTTTCAAGCAGCGGAGATACGCCACACCGCCACCGGGCACGATGCCTTCTTCAACAGCAGCCCGGGTTGCATTCAGGGCGTCCTCAACTCTTGCCTTTTTCTCTTTCATTTCAATTTCAGTTGCCGCACCTACGTTGATAACGGCAACACCGCCGATCAATTTAGCAAGGCGCTCCTGGAGTTTTTCGCGATCATAATCGGATGTGGAATCCTCGATCTGTCTCCTGATCTGCAGCACCCGACCTTCCAGTTTTGCTTTGTCACCGGCACCGTCGATAATGGTCGTGTTATCCTTATCAATAACGATCCGTTTAGCAGAGCCAAGATCATTAATGGAAACATTTTCAAGCTTGATTCCCAAATCTTCGGTAATGACCTGACCACCGGTGAGAATGGCAAGATCCTCAAGCATTGCTTTCCTTCTGTCCCCGAAACCAGGAGCCTTGACCGCGGCAACATTGAGAGTGCCGCGCAACTTGTTGACAACCAGGGTAGCAAGCGCCTCGCCATCAATATCCTCGGCAATAAGGCACAACGGTTTGCCCATCTTGGCAATCTGCTCCAGGATGGGTAACAGGTCCTTCATGCTGCTGATCTTTTTCTCATTAATAAGGATATAGGGATCTTCGAGGTTTACTTCCATTTTTTCAGGATCAGTCACAAAATAGGGTGAAAGGTAACCGCGGTCAAACTGCATACCCTCAACAACGTCAAGGGATGTTTCCATTGCTTTGGCTTCCTCAACCGTGATAACCCCTTCTTTGCCCACTTTATCCATGGCTTCGGCAATGATATTACCGATGGTCGGGTCATTATTGGCGGAAATAGTACCGACCTGGGCGATCTCCTTTTGTTCTTTGGTGGGGTTGGATATCATCCCCAACTCTGCGACAATGGTTTCAACGCTCCTGTCAATGCCGCGCTTGATGTCCATGGGGTTGGCGCCGGCGGCAACCAGCTTGGAACCTTCTCGGTAAATACCTTGGGCCAGAATGGTTGCTGTGGTGGTGCCATCACCGGCAACATCACTTGTTTTGGAAGCAACCTCCTTCACCATCTGCGCGCCCATGTTCTCAAATTTGTCTTTCAGCTCTATTTCCTTGGCAACGGTTACGCCGTCCTTGGTAATGGTCGGCGCGCCAAAGGATTTTTCAAGCAATACATTGCGGCCCTTGGGGCCCAGTGTTACCTTGACTGCATCAGCCAAGATGTTTACGCCCCTTAATATGGATTCCCGGGCTTTTGTCCCATATTTCAAATCTTTTCCAGCCATAATATCTTCTCCTTTACTCTTTTATCTTGTTTAGAAATAATTAAAATTTACAGAGGATTTCTATGGATGCTCCCCTCGAATGGTTAGTGTATTTCCACATTATTCCACAACACCAAGAATGTCATCTTCACGCATGATCAGGAAGTCTTCACCCTCAATCTTTACATCGGTTCCACCATATTTACTGAACAGGACAGTGTCACCAGCCTTGACCTCCAAAGGGATACGATCACCCTTATCGTTCAATTTACCTTTACCGACGGCCATAATTTTTCCTTCGGCCGGTTTTTCCTTGGCAGTGTCAGGAATGATTATACCGCCTTTGGTTGTTTCCTCTTCCTCCAATCGTTTGACCAGAATGCGATCATTTAATGGACGAATGTTCATAAAACGCCTCCATTTCTTTATTAAGTTTTATTGATTTGAGTAACAACTACTTATAAATTTGATGAACTTGCTTAAATAGCAGATTCAACGCCGTTTCGTGTAATACCCCATTGAAAAATCAGGACACCGTAACTGACAACCCTGCTTTTTAAGGGATTGTAAAGATTGATGAAATCGTAAAAAATACGGTTTCATCGATGTATTACGTTGTACCTAGTTGAAATTACATGGCACGTTAACTGCTTTCCCGACTTTTTGCGGGATCATCAAGATTGAAAGACAACGCAAGCGCAGCCATATCAATTTACACCCATCCATTTTTATGTTTGCTTGAATCAATGCCTAAAATGTGAATATTTTTCAGGCTGGCCGATAAAATAGGCACGGCTCTATAAAAAATCAAGTGAGCAGATAAAAAAATCTTGTTGAATAGTTAATGGTGAAAATTATTAGAGCAAATATCGCCCAAAAGCAAGGTATCTGTTTAGTTATCCTACACGGCCACTGTCCAGCCGTACGGATCAGTCTTTATACCGAACTGAATTGCTTGAAGTTCCGCAAAGAGCCTTTGTGAGAGTTCTCCGGCGATAGCGCCATTGACCGTATATTCCCTGCCCTTGTAACATAAAGCACCAACCGGAGAAATGACGGCCGCTGTCCCTGAACCGAACACTTCCTTTAAGGTTCCCTTTTCATTCGCCTGCAGAACCTCATCGATCGAAATTGGTCTCTCCGAAACCTTAAGCCCCCAATCTTTTGTCAATTTCAGAACAGAATCACGTGTAATACCCGGCAATATGCTGCCGGAAAGAGGTGGCGTAATCAGCTCATCACCAATCTGAAAGAAAATATTGCTGGTGCCGACCTCCTCAATAAATTTCCGGTGCACGGCATCGAGCCAAAGAACCTGGGTATACCCTTTCTTCTGGGCTTCAACTGCAGCCATGATGCTTGCCGCATAATTCCCTGCCGTTTTCACGTGCCCGACCCCGCCGGAAACCGCCCGGACATATGTATCCGTCACATAGATTTTTATAGGGTTGAACCCTTCAGGATAGTAAGCGCCGACCGGACTTAAAATAATGAAGAAAAGATAGCTCTTTGCAGGCCTCACTCCAAGGCCTGCTTCAATGGCAACCATGGTAGGTCGAATATAGAGGGTGGCACCTTTTGCATGCGGCACCCACGACTCATCAATACGGATTAGTTCCTGCATGGCGGCAAGGACTTCCTTGGTGTCAAAAGTGGGCATGCACATCCTTTCAGCAGAGACGTTCATGCGCTCAAGGTTCGCGTTAGGACGAAAAAGATATATCTTCTCCCTTTTACCTCTATATGCCTTCAACCCTTCAAAAATAGCTTGCCCATAGTGCAACACCATGGCAGCCGGATCCAAGGAAAAATTTGCATATTTTTTAATACCAGCTTCATGCCAGCCCTTCCCTTCATCATAGGTCATGACAAACATGTGGTCGGTAAAATATTGACCAAAGCCTAAATTGCTTTCATCCGGTTTGGATTTCAATTCATTATCGATTACTCTCTCAAGCTTCAAGTCCATGACTTGGTTCACTCCTTAGATCATACACGCAACTACTTCGGAAAAAATTTTACCCGACACCCATCCATCTACATTTACGGTGTAAAAGGCGATTACTATACATGAAATAGAAATTCTTTAAAATAACTTAAATTGCTTTCGGTTTCTTTTAAAAACAAAATATGGCGACCGGTCATTTTAATACAGTATAATACGTGAGATATTTAGGAAGAGGATGTGCGCATTATTCCTTAATACTTTCGCGGTAATATGTTATAGGGGTTGTATGGATAAGCAATCAGCAGCAAGCCCAATGGTATTGAAATACTTCCTTATCCTCTTTTTTATTTCAATACTGCTCGTTGCCAAGATATTATGGCCTTTTCTTTCCATTCTTGTCCTTTCGTACCTGCTATCTGCAATCTTTCAGCCAATCTATAAGTTTCTTACGAAAAAATTTTCGCCTTCTTTTTCCTCGCTTGCCACCTGCACTCTCATCATACTTCTTGTATTTGTACCTCTCTTGTTCTTTATCGGCGCCTTGTCACAAGAAGCATTTTCCCTTTACCAGTTTAGCAAAGGGGCAAACCTCGGCTTAAAACTGCGGGAGTTTCTGCATGAAAACGAAAAGATCCTCCGTCTGCAAGAATTTCTTGAAACATTCGGCATTTCCTTCCAGCCGGAAAATATCAGCCAGACTCTTGCTGAAATCGGTAAGGTGGTAGGATTTTTCATTTATAATCAGGCAAGCGCATGGGCGGCAAATATTCTAAGTTTTATTTTTAATTTTTTCATGCTGCTCATTATCATCTTCTTTCTCCTGAAAGACCACGAACATCTGATTGATTTCTTGCTGCGCTTATCCCCCCTGCCCGACGACCAGGAAAGGCAATTGATACAAAAATTTGAAAAAATAGCGGGCGCCGTATTAATCGGCAATGGCATCTGCGGCATGATCCAGGGCGTTCTGGGCGGCCTGATATTTGCCTTTTTCAATCTCGGTCCTCCGATATTGTGGGGCGTGGTCATGGGAATTTTAGCATTTCTGCCCATCTTCGGCATAGGACTGGTTCTTGTGCCGGCATCCGTCATTCTCATTATGAAAGGAAATGTTGGCGCCGGTGTTTTCCTGATCGTCTTCTATATGATAATTTCCTTTTCCATTGAATATCTGCTCAAACCGAAACTGGTTGGTACGCAGGTACAGATGCATACGCTTCTTGTTTTTCTCGCAATTATGGGGGGATTGGCCGGTTTTGGGGTTTTAGGGATAATTTATGGACCACTGATTGTAACTGCTTTTCTAACCTTGTCTGATATCTATCTCAGTAGTTATGATCATCTTGTTAAAGAAGCGGTTGCTGAGAAGCTTTCACAAAAGTAATTGCCACCTTCAAACCGGAAAATGAAAGGATTCCTAGTCATACCATTTTCCTTTTCATACTTATCGGGGAATCAATTAGGACACACTCGCAAAAAGACGGGAAAGCGGTTAACGTGCCATGTAATTTCAAATAGTTACAATGTAATACATCGATGAAATCGTATTTTTTTACGATTTCATCAATTATTTAATATTAATTTCACAAGAGACTTTGCGCATGGCATCTACAAAACGCCTTTCCTTTCTGGACCGTTACTTGACTTTATGGATTTTCCTGGCCATGTTCGTTGGGGTTTTTGGCGGCTATTTTTTTCCAAAAATCCGTAGTATCATCAACGCATTCCAAGTCGGCACCACAAATATTCCCATTGCGGTCGGCCTGATTCTCATGTCCTCATGTTTCTCCTGGCTGTTTCTTTTCTCTCCGGCTACCACGAATATATGGTCGGTCTCATTCTCATCGGCCTGGCCCGCTGCATTGCCATGGTCATTGTCTGGAACGACCTGGCTGATGGTGACCGGGAATATTGCGCCGGGCTGGTGGCTTTTAACTCCATTTTCCAGGTTATTTTTTTCTCGGTATATGCCTATTTCTTCATTACCCTTGTGCCGGGCTGGCTCGGCCTTGAGGGGACAATTGTAAAAATATCCATGCAGGAAATTGCCCAATCCGTTTTTATCTATCTCGGCATTCCTTTCCTGGGCGGCATGATTACCCGTTTTATCGGCATCAAAATCAAAGGCGAGGAGTGGTATCAGGAAAAACTTGTTCCAAGAATAAGCCCCCTCACCTTGGTATTTCTCTTGTTCACCATTCTGGTCATGTTTTCTCTCAAGGGCGAGTATATTGTCCAATTGCCCCTGGATGTTATCCGTATTGCCATGCCACTGACCATCTATTTCCTGGTCATGTTCCTGGTATCTTTCTTTCTGTCCATGAAAGTCGGTGCCACCTATGAGCAATCCACTACCCTCAGTTTTACCGCAGCTTCCAATAACTTCGAGCTGGCTATTGCTGTGGCCATTGCCGTATTCGGTATTGATTCGGGCCAGGCCTTTGCAGCTGTTATCGGCCCGCTTGTTGAGGTCCCGGTTTTGATTGGCCTTGTAAGTGTCGCCCTCAGGTTTAAGCGTAAATACTTTCCTTATGCGGTAGAAACGCCAACCGGCGTCTGTCATGTGGCATGCGAACCATAGGAAAAAGTCAAAGCGTTACAATCCATTGAGTTGATGCAGCAGTTCCACCTGCAACTAAACAACGCTTGGGTGGAAAAGAATCCAAAAAATGCTGCCCGGGAAGAGCCATGAAAACCTTGACGTAACAGAACTACAACTACTTACAATTGCCTAACTCAAAAAGACCCTGACTGTTTCTTAGAAAACCCATTAAAAAAACTTGAAATCTCATCTATTCCTTGTCAATATCAGATTATGGATGGATTCATTAATCCGGTGCGCGAAGACATGTTCATTGCTTCATTACCACGCCGGCAACTCTTTCGGTCCAATCACAAATACCGCTCCGCGGCTATATCCTTCATTCTTTTCAGCAACAACGTCTTTAACCGGAATGCAATCAAGCATGCTCTGGTCAGACGTGGTGCCTATACCTTTCTCCGAACAGTAGATAGAACTTTTCTTCCTGGGAGGCATCTGCTGCATAATGGCAATAATGCTGACAGTAACTGATCATGGCAAGCCTATGTCTTCGCCCGGACCACCAAGAGGTGATCCTGCGTCAGGAATTATATCATAGGTGATTAGTACCTATGTCCATTCCGCTCCTAACCTTCAAAAATGCATTTCTTTTTGGGGATTTTAGAAATAACAATTGAAGATAAAGGAATTCCATGGCGCCCAGAAAACAGAAAAAATTGATGGTGCTTGACACCAACGTTATCCTTCATGACAGCAGCTGCATATATCAATTTGACGAGCATGATATCGCGATTCCGATACCGGTGCTGGAGGAACTGGATCAGTTTAAAAAAGGCAAAGAATCCATTAATTATCATGCCCGGGAATTCCTGCGGGCCCTTGATTCCTTAAGCGGTGATCGACTGTTTAACGGTGGCGTAACAATCGAGCCGCAGAAGGGCAAGATATCAATCAAGCTCGAACAGGAAATCCATCCGGAACTGGCGCACAACTTCTCACCCCAGAAGATCGACCACCACATCCTCAATATCGCTTACCATTTGGCTAAGGAAAAGCCTGATCTGGATATCATTCTTGTTACCAAGGATGTAAATTTACGGATGAAGGCCAAATCCATAGGCCTCATGGCAGAGGATTATAAAACAAACCAGGTGCGCGACATCAGCTCGCTCTATAAAGGCTATCGTCTCCTTGAAAATGTCCACAATGAGGTGTTGCGCAATATATATAATGGACATGGCGGATGCTCTAAGAATGATCTTGATCTCCAGTCCGATCTGTTAGCCAACGAATACCTCATCCTGAAGAACGGCAAACAATCGGCCTTGGGGATACATGATATCTCCAATGAGCGGATCAGGCGGGTCGACAAAACATTGGCGTACAACATATTGCCCCGCAATGCCGAGCAGATCTTTGCTCTTGACTCCTTACTGAACCCCGATATCCAGCTCGTAACCCTTTCAGGCAAGGCGGGGACCGGCAAAACCCTCTTGACCCTGGCGGCAGCCTTGCAGACCAGAAGGCAGTACCGGCAGATCTTCATGGCCAGACCCGTTGTTCCGCTCAGCAACAAGGATATCGGCTTTTTGCCCGGCGACATTGAATCCAAGCTCCAGCCTTACATGCAGCCGTTATTCGATAACCTCGGGGTCATGCAGCTCTCCGAGAAAAACGGTAAGGAAAAAAATATCGCCAAGCTGCTTGAAGAAGATAAGCTGGTGATAGCACCCCTATCCTATATCAGGGGTCGCTCTCTGGTGAAGATATTCTTTATTGTTGACGAGGCCCAAAACCTTACTCCCCATGAGGTGAAAACGATCATCACCAGGGCAGGCGAGGGCACCAAAATAGTGTTTACCGGCGATATTTTTCAGATCGATCATCCCTATCTCGATTGCCAGTCCAACGGCCTCAGCTATCTGATCGAAAAAATGCAGGGCCAGCAGCTTTATGCCCACATCAATCTCGAAAAAGGAGAACGCTCCCAGCTCGCCGATCTGGCCAGCAATATTTTATGAACCGGCCGTACTTTCGTTGCAATGCTCCAGAGCGAGCCAGAAAATATACGCGGAATAACTGCTCGTCAATTTCGTTGCTGATAAAAGAGTGATCCTGCCCTGATAAGGCAATTTAGCAATCTATTGATAACGACATCACGTTCTGCTATAGGAATGAGGACTTTCAGACAATATTTCAGAGTAATCACAAACCAAATCTGTAAATATCCAATTGTCAAACCTTTCCCCTGAGCACTGAACCACCCTCACCCCAATTTTTGAGGAAGGGTATAATAAAAAAAAGCCCTGGCGATTGCCAGGGCTTTTGCTTCTATTTACATGTGTAATACCATCTGCCTGAGATGAACAAGTCCTATTGAGCCACGAACTTATAAAGATGTTTATCTATCAGCCGCAATCCTTTCCTGCTGACACCTGGCTATTCAGATACGATATCACACTATCTGTATAGATAATGATCTCCTTTACAGCCTCAGCATGGATCTTGTGTCTCCTCTGGGCATTGACATGGTTCTTAAGGGCCTTCAGTTGATGGGTCGAAGCGCAGATGTTACCTTTATGAACTGATTTCTCGGCATTGATATGGTTCTTAAGGGCCTTCAGTTGATGGGTCGAAGCGCAGATGTTATTTTTACGCACTGATTTCTCGGCATTTTCCACCTTGGCGAGCAGACTCCGCCGAAATTCTTTTTTTATTTTGCCTTCCTGCAAAAGTCTGATTATTATTTCAGCCAAGCCCTTTGTACTGTCTATACAGCCGTCCTCATCAACGTCAAATCCTGTGGCATCTTCTGCCGGACACATGTCCACATCATCACGAATTCCGTCTTTGTCTGTGTCCCCCAGGGGGACAGCAAGGAAGATCTCATAGTCGTTGCCGTCATGTCCGGCCCAGACTATCTGGCCGCCGGCATTGATCTGCGGGGCATAATCATCATCAGTGTTGTAGGTAAGCTGGGTGGTCTCAGTCCCGTTATAAAGGAAGATCTCGTTGCTCCTGCCACCCCATCCATGCCAGACCACCTGGCCGCTGGCATTTATCTTGGGATCATTATCCGGAAAATTGTTGTCAGTCAACTGTACGGGCAAAATTCCGTCATAGACAAAGATCTCGTAATCCGCACCATTGTGTTTTCCATACCAGGTCACCTGGCCGTTGTCATTGATCTGCGGGGCTAAATCATGATAGCTGTTGTCGGTCAGCTGCCTGGTCCCGTTTCCGTCATAGAGGAATATCTCATAATCTCTGCCGTCAAATCCTGTCCAGACCACCTGGCCTTTGCTATTAATTTGCGGGTCATAATCATGATAGCTGTTGTTGGTCAGTTGGCTTGTCTCATTTCCGTCATAGAGAAAAATCTCATAATCTGAATCGTTGTGCGTTCCATACCAGACCACCTGGCCGCTGTTATTGATCCGGGGATCAAAATCATCATAATTGTTGTCAGTCAGCTGGATGGTGTTCGCCCCATCATGGAGAAAGATCTCATAGTCATTACCGTCCGATCCCTTCCAGACCATCTGGCCGAGGTCATTGATCTGGGACCTAGACGCAAGGCTGTAATCATCGTTGGTCAGCTGTATAACAATTGCACCGTTGTAATGGAAGATCTCATTGCCTGTGCCATCCGATCCAGTCCAGACCGTCTGGCCGCTCGCATTGACCTGGGGATACTGATCCTGGTAATTATTCTCGAGCAGCTTCCCTGTACCTCTCTCATTGTAGTGAAATATATCAAGGTCATTGCCGTCATATCCAGCCCAGACAACCTGACCGCTGTTATTGATCTGCGGGTCAAAGTCATTATGAATGTTGTCGGTCAGCTGAATCGTGGTATATTCCTCAGCATGCCCTACCACACCCCAGAAGAATACAGCCATGAATACGACCATCCCTGTGGCAACAATCTTTATCATGGGTTCTTTTCTTTCCATCTTTTTCATTTTCACACCTCCTTGAGAACACGATCAGTGAGCACATCCCCGCAAATTTTCGTAACGAATTAGAGAATCCAACTCAGGCAGAGCCGCGGGGAACTTCAAGATCATTGCAAAAAGAAATTTCTGAAAATATTCTAGTGCATCCTCCGGTGACATGGCATCACCTGCCAGCACAATTTGGTGCTGTTACTTGTCCATAACCTGGAAAACAAAAATGCCTGCCATACCAAAAGTTCATCCTTGGGGAACTTTGCCATCCTGTTACTAAGATCCACCCTTTTCAGCCACTTTTTTCCCTGATTTTGGTGCTTTGGCAATGTTGAATGAGAGGCGATACGGCTGTCGATCGATAAACAAATCATCGGTTTTCTCATATACAGGTGTCTCCTCTTTCATGATTGTCATTTACTTTTCGATAACAGAACTCTCCAAAGCAAACAGGATGCCAGCGAGAAGAGAAAAAGGCGCTGTCTATAACCTGCTAAAATTATTTATTATTTTTCCTGAAAACCAACAGTGCAATTATCGCCTTCCCGGAAAACGCAAACGACGTTGACCTGCTTGCTATAAAAAGGCCACTTTGTTTACAAGTTATTGGTTCGTAAGAAAGAGTTAATGATACGAGACAGAAAGCACGGAATAAGGAAAGGGTTACACAGGCCGGCAAAGGGGCGAGGGTGACAATTGGTTATTTTGGCGACAGGGTAAAAACATTGTGAGTAAATCTTATTAAAATATAATAATATTATAAACTTAGTTAAAAACACCCGGGGGTCAACCCTGGTACAGTTGCTCACCTCAATCTTGAAAAAGAGAGACGCTCCCAGCTTGCCGCATCGACGGTAACCAGCAAAGGACAAGTAACGATTCCCAAAGCAATTCGCGACCTGTTACACATCAAACCTAACGATAAGGTAGATTTTATCAGGGAAGGTGAAAAAGTCATCCTTGTCCCGGTTAAAACCCTGAAGGATATGCGAGGCAGCGTAGCGGCTCCTGGCAAACCTGATTTTGATGCGGAACGGCGGGCTGCCAAAACCGCCGTTGGGAAACGGGTAGGCAAGGAGATGGAATGAAGACTTTTTTTGTCGATACCAATCTATTTATTCGTTACCTAACCAATGATGATCCTGAAAAGGCCGATCGAGTAGAAGCCCTGCTCGATGAAGCTGCTGCTGGAAAGGTCAAATTGGCGACTGCCGAGATGGTCCTTGCCGAGGTAGTGTGGGTTCTTGAGGCCGCCTATGGATTGAAAAATGTTGAAGTTGGGGCCATGATCAAGGCTATTCTGGCAACTCCCGGTCTTGAAGTGATTAATAGGGCTTTAGTTGATAAAGCAGTGGAATTTTATTTAACCCGCAATATTCATTTCATTGACGGCTACATCGCTGCGATGATGATGAAACAAGGAATATCAGAAATCTTCTCGTATGACAAAAAGCATCTTGCCCGGATTAAGGAAATCACAAGAAAGGAACCATAATAAAATCTTCCCCTCATTCATCAATACTCCATATTAAACAGAAAAATGGAGCTTTCATGTAAAAAAACAATAGCTCAAAAACGGCTGAGTAGGATTGATTTTCTGGAAATAATTGAAGTAATTGGTCGGGGCGATCCCGCAATTTATGCGGGACGACCTCCTGCAGGTATTCTCTCAACGCAGGGTGTTGTCTTGAGGATATACTTGAGATAAATGGTCGGGGCGAGAGGATTTGAACCTCCGACCTCCTGCTCCCAAGGCAGGCGCGCTAACCAGGCTGCGCTACGCCCCGATTTGTGGAATTTGAAAGCGATTACCAATAGCACTACCATGATATTCCGTCAAGAAAAAAGGTTGAAATGGTTTTTTTAATACCGTAATATTCCGCCTGCAAAATCATTGACGAAAAGAAGCTTTTAGACTATAAAAGCGCTTTTGATTTACCGATCCCCGGTAGCTCAGTTGGTAGAGCAGGTGGCTGTTAACCACCCTGTCGCTGGTTCGAGTCCGGCCCGGGGAGCCAGTTAATGCAAGCCCGATTCCAGTAAATGGTCTCGGGCTTTTCTTTTTTATGGAGTAAAAATTATCTTTCTGGGTATATATCCTACAATGCGAGACTAGCAGCTGTAGCTGTTGTAGCGGTTTGGAACCAAATGACGCGCGGTTTGGAACCATGAATTCCCTCAGGTTTAATCTGTCAACCTGTAATTCAAAATCTCTGAGCAAGAGATCAATTCATAGCAGATATGTTACTATCCGGATTTTCTCCGATTCATTACAGATTTCCAACTGCTAATTGGAACTCGGAAAGGAAATTTCGGACATCATAAGTGTATAGATGTTGAGGCAATTTGAAGCCTCTGGCAAGCATGCATAAAGATTGGAGTTCATATTTTACCACTCCAAATTCATGGACATCATAAGTCCCAATCTTATCACGATTAGGGGTAAAAGTCAGGAACGCCAGTTTCAGCCGCAGCCTTACGCTATACTTGGCTTATGCGCGTTTTTTGAAAAACGCTGAACTTCAATAAGCCGAAAATTGTGCGGGGCTTTCGACTAGAAACATTTATTAGGTATATTCCTGATTCTGTCCATCCCACGCTCAGGTAATTGAACACTTGGCATCCAATTCAAGAAGGTAGGGAGCAACAAACCCTTCATATTCATTTTTCCTTTCATCCGGCAAATCTTTCCAGCCGGTAACTCTACCACGACATCTCTCCGATCCGCATATGCACTGTTTCGGAAAATAATCAATACCGTAATTTCTCATAGCATAATCGAAGGTTATTTCTTCGTTACCAATAATGTCTCTTATGGCCACAAAGTCATGGGCGCCAGTATCATTTACTCTGATACCACAATTAGGGTCACAGGAATGATTAACTTTACTTATTAATCCAGCGTGTAATACATGCTCATTTTCGCCTACCTGTGAAGCATGAGAATTATTCTCCTCCAGTACTTTTTCAATTATTCCGACCATTATGATTTCACCGGCTTTAAATGATCTCGTCGGAAAAACACCTTCTCCTTTTCCATCAGATTCTCTTAACTCAAATCCATTTTTCATTTTGATTCTCCATTCCTCATATTTTATTTGGTTTAGTTTTTTTTGGAAATAGTGTGAACATTTTTCAATTCCAGCTTTGGAGCTGACCAGTTCCGGTCTAGTCATAAGGCATTCATCGCGCCAGTTATTGCTGAACTGTTGGCAGAAAGTGAAACTGCTTTTCTCCATACTTATTTGCCCAGTTTCTGAATTCTTCTGCAAATGCTTCTCCATCCTTTTACCATTATTATTCGAGCCATTTAGCCTCGATTCTTCTGGATTTTATAGAGGTCTGTTCTCTCCTGGGGGAAAACATTGTTTTTTTCAACAGCAGAGTCATCAAGAAAAAAATATACAAATTTCCCATCATGGATTCAGGGACGACTCCCGAGGATTTATTGTACGAGGTAAAAAGATTTCGGAGTTCGTCTTTGCCCCTTGAAAAAAATGCCCCGTGTCGGTCGATACGAGTTCTTCTTTTCTAAGTGATCAGCAGAAGCTTCAACGGCGCTGTAGCCTGACAAAGCGAATGATATTGCGTGGATGGATACGCTAAAGAATATGCTTTACACATTGTGTTGATGTTTAAACAACAATACTCCATTCTTTTTTTTTTACGACATAATAATTGTTGGTCTTGCCCTCAAGGGTATTTCTAATTGGCGCGCAAAAAATAGAAAAAGAGGATTATTTGAAGAGAAATTTGGTTGGAGTGTGATCATAGAATGCTTATGGAAGTTAAAATCAAAAACGGTTCAGTCTTGATTTCAACTGATGCCAACTATACGTAACAAAATGGAAATCGGTTAATAGTCTATAATGACCATTATCTAGCTGTTTTTTCTTGAAAAAAGAAAAGGAGGATAGATATGGTCAATTTTACCTATTCCTATCAGGCAACATATCCTATCGAAGGATATCATTCAAATCTTTTATTGAATTTATCACCAGACAGTGAAAGATTTGCTTTCACAAATAGTTCTGCCGAGCAATTCGCTCCTACTCATGAACCATCCCGAGCCCATTCATTAAGCAGGGATGAACGCAACCGTATCCAAAGTCGTAGAGGTCTTGACCGTTTTAGGAAAAGATTTTTGGACCATGATCTGCCGGGCAAAGAGCATGCCTTAGATTATCTGCAGGGGAAATACCGTCGGAACCTCAGGCATTATACAGTTACCCATAGTTGTTCAAGTATTTTCTATTTCCTTAAGTTTATAAAGAAGAACGGCAAGAAGTCTCTTTCTGGAATAACCCGCAAGGATATTGAAGCCTTTGTTGAACACGAGCAGGATCGTGATTTGATGGCAACATCGATCAAGAACACGCTGGGGAATGTATACATCTTTATGAGTTACCTGGTTGAAAAGCGTATTGTGCAGCCCGAGATTCTTTTGAAAAAAGTAAGGATAAAGGTACCAGACACCTTGCCCAGGGCTATTGACGCAGGAGACATAAAAAGACTGCTTGCGGTTGTTGATGATATTCGCACCCGCGCAATAATCCTGCTGCTGCTCAGGACAGGGATGCGGATCGGGGAGTTGCTCGACTTAAAAAGCAGGGATATCAATCTCGAAGAACGCAAGGTCATGATTTACATCGGGGAAAAGAACTTCCGCGGCAGGGTTGTCTATTTCAGCGATGATGCCGGAGCTGCCCTGCAAAGGTGGATGGAGATTCGAGACCCTCAGAAAGAAGAAGTTGGGGACGTTGTTGTTCAAGGTGCGAAACTATCCATTCTTTAGCTTTTCTCCTCTGGCAATCGCTCGACTGATTGTAGAAGTCGCCACTCCCAGAGATCGGGCAATCTCAGCTGTTGTAATGCCTTGTTCCTCTATACTCCGGAAGGCTATTACGGCTCGTGCTTCGCTCACATTGCGGCGTCGGCTACCAGATTGCAGCTCTTTTGGGCTTATTGATCGGTGTAAACATTCTTCTTCTATAATATCAGTTATTGCCTTCCCGGCTCGCTTTATTCTCAATTGTCGAATTTCTCTTTCTTCCGCCTCCCTCAGAATACTTTCTACAAACTCACTATGACCCAAAATTCTCTCATCTGAACTCTCCTGCTCTCCTCTCCGGCGTAAGGCCATCACTTGAGACCAACCTCCTTTGCTTCGAACCAAGCCTCCTCCGGTCAACTCCGGCCGGTGGCCCAAGTGTAGGCCGTCAGCGATAAAGAAACGGTATTTCTTTCGGGCAGCGGAGAGGGTGTTGTCAAAATGAGCCAATACATATCGGGTATCCATCCAATCCATCTCGATCGAGCCGACAAGCACGCTATGTCCACCCCATGAATATTGATCAAGCTCATCCAGGGTCCGAATAATACCGGCGCGGACAGGATTAAGATGAATATAGCGCACAAGTTCCAGCAAGTATTGATCTTCCTCGCATAGAATCGATTTATACCGGTTTTCAAACAAATGTCCGGTTCTATTATGCCGGCGGTTGAAGTAAATCGCATACCAGGTAAGGAGCCGCCTCATCACTGTCGAAATCCCTTTTTTCCCGCTCTTGAACAAGATGTGTGCATGATTCGACATCAATGTCCACGCAAAAACTTGACTTCCGGAATCAACAATGAGCTCTTCAAGTTTTTGTAAAAATTTACGCTTATCCTCGTCATCAGGGAAAATATCGGCCCTGTCATTTCCTCTCACCATGATGTGATGTAAGGCTCCTGGTATATCTAACCTTGGACGGCGTGGCATAATGCTCATTTATGCAAGAACAGCAGCAAATGTCAATGCTTTTTGCACATTGAACAACAACGTCCCTGCTTTCCGTTCCATAGTTGTTACCATCAAAGCGCACTGTACAGTCCTTGTAAACCTTCCTGTATACACGGTAGGAGGTGTCAAAAGGCTGCCTTGGCAAAGGGTTCAGGTGCGGACGTTCCCGGTCAAAACGAAGAGAGACAACTTCATGGGTCGTACCATGCACTCGTTCATCCTTTTTCTTGAGCCATGCTGAAAGATCACGATTGGCCGTCTCAAGACAGATATAACCATAACTCCGCCAAAATCCTTCCCGAATGAACCGGTAAGGCCTTTCCACCTTTCCTTTAACCCACGCCGCATAGGCCGGAGCGACCTCAGGCTTAAAACCATAATGCAAGGCAAAACCAGTCAGAGTATCATTAAATCTGCTCTTGCCCACAAGCTTGCCAATGTAGACATTCTTCATCCGGTCGTACAGTATTTGCTCGGGAACTCCGCCAAAATATTCAAAGGCATTGATGTGGCAATCCAGGAAGGTGGGCAGGTCGCAGCGCTCAACAAAGACCCCGTAATTCTTCCTGGAATATCCCAGGATCATTGAAAATAAATACAGTCTCTTAATCGTGCCGTCGGCATTTTCAACCTGAAATTCACCAAAGTCAACCTGGGCCTGATAACCAGGCTCCGTCTCAAAACGCATATAGGCGATCCGCTGACGTTCCTCTTTCAGGTCCCGAACTCTCCGCTTTACAATCTCGTAACTTCCTGGAAAACCGAAATTACAAAGGCGGTCATAAATCCAGGTAGCGCTGTAGTCGCTGTCTTCATCCAGCCATGAAATTATATTGTCATGGTAAGGGTCCAGCAGGCTTTTCCGCTGGACCAACTTGCGCCCCGCTTCCGGCAACTCCGGCTTCTCTATATATTTCTTAACGGTATTCCGGCTGACTCCCAGCTTCCGAGCTATCTGCCTCTGGGACAACCCCCTCCTGTGCAGTAATAGAATGTCCAAAACGGTCTCCTTTTTTTCAAACCACTTTTCTCCCTTTCATTTTCTGAGAATAAAAATTTAAAGAATAACTGCTTTCTTCCTTCTCGGAAAACACTAAAGGATTAAAGTCATTTTTCCTCAAAAGTGGCTCAATTCTTAACGACCATTTTTGGCTCAATTTATCACGACCATTTACAAGTAGATACTCCTATTGGTACATTGTCATTCGATGTTGATTCTCCCGAATTAGATCATGACAGAGTTCAAATAAACTCAAATGAAGTTGTTCCAGACTTACCGAAAGGTATGAGTGTGGAGAAATGTATCGCTGTGGTATTTCAATGCGTACTTACCACAAATATCAGCAGCATTAATTTCTCTTGCACCTGGATAAATCTCAAAGAAAAAGGGTACGGTTGTTCCGGTGAGTGCTTAGATGCATGGGAGTGGGAACACAACAAAACTTTGGTGATTATTGGTACTGAGGATGAAGAGTGTTTGGTATCAAGACTAAAAATCAAACCGTCATTAGCTGAGGATTATCCAGTTACGATGGACAATAATACTATCAATATTTGTCTTAAGGATATTCCTCAAAATAAACCTTTATCACTACACTATGTTATCGCATGGAATTCATTACCTGAAAAAGTTGAGCCCTCTTGCTGGTATGCTGTAGATATTCCACACGAAAAACTAATAAAACAAATTAATAACAGTTAACGTATGTGTGTAATGGAAAGTCATGAGGCCTAAATCTATTTCAATTTTTTGTATCATCTTATTTATCTTTTTTGGATTTGCTTTATTCGGATCAATTATGTCCCTGATGGTAGCAATAGGAGTTTATCAATTTGAGGGTAATGAAGGACAGGAAATGGTTTCAACCGCAGTTGCAGCACTCACAGTACCTGCAGCGATTTATGGCGTTTTAGCAAATGTATTAACTCTTGTTTCATTATATGCTTTATGGAAGATGAAACGATGGGGAGTATATTTATTCGGCGCTATTGTAGGTATAGGATTGATTGTGAGTTTCGTTATTGCTCCACCATGGGCCATAAAGAGTGAAGAACTATGGTGGCTCCCATTTATTTTGCCTGCCATTTATATATTTGTCGTAATTCCTAGCTGGAAACAACTTAATGGGGGCTTTTGAAATATTGGGAAAATAACACATAACAATGCACTAGGTCGATGCTACGGTCTGCGCGTCTTAGCTTAAGCATTCAACTGTAACATCCTGCTATTAGTTGAGTTGTCAGGAGAAAATTTTAGGATAAAGGTTTACAATTTTAATCGAAACAGATTAACGGTTCCAAACCACGCGCCATTTTTTCTTTTTGGGGCCGTTTTTTTAATTTTGGTTCCAACCTTCCTTTTTTAAAGTTTTTTTAAAATTTCTTTAATCATTTCATAACTTTTTAAATGAAAAAGTTTCTTTGAGAAAAAAAATGAAATGAGCCCTTGACATTTTGTTTAGTTTCTATACTATATAGGCATGGATAGAAAAAAGATTTGTGAAGAGATTGTCGAGCTTTTTATACGGCTCGCCAATAAGTATCATGCACTGGAAAAAATTCCGGTGGACTATGGAGTTGGCAAAGACCTCTATCACTCAGAGAGGCATATGATAGATCAGATTGGCGACCACCCAGAGAAGAACATCACGGAGCTTGCTCAATTTTTGGGAGTTACCAAAGGAGCTATTTCACAGACGGTTAAAAAACTTGAGGATAAAGGGCTTGTTAAACGGTATAAGGGTCTGGAAAATGAAAAGGAAGTTTTTCTGGAGCTTTCTGAAATTGGCAAAACTGTTTATGAAAAACACAAGAAGATCAACCAGGAATCAATCATCCCGCTTTATGAGGAACTCAGGAAATATTCTGATGATAAGGTCTACTTTTTAGTAGAAATGTTCAAGTGGATGGATTCATTTTTAGATGACAGCAAAGTAAAGATGCAAGAACACACCAAAGAAAAGCATTAAATTTTTTTGGCTCAATAGTTTAGCAACTAAACAAAATGGAGGTGTAATTATGACAATCAGAAGCATACGCAATCAGCAATGGATGCACAGCAAAGCAAATCGAAAGGGACATAAACTCACAGGTTTGGCTTTAGTGGCAGTTGGCTTTTTCTGGTTTGCGAAAAAAATCGGCTGGATTCCTGTTGCTGCAGGCAGCGCAGGCATTTTATGGCCGGCAGTGACAATAGCTGCAGGAGTTGCCCTGGTTTTTTCAGCCAATCGCCATATAGCGAAAAGGAATGGAAATGACCTGCCGATGAATGCTGAATGACGAATTTAAAGAAAACGGAGGTACGATCATGAACAACCATCTTATGAAAACACTTATTATTTGTACGTTATCATTAATTCTTCTTTCCTTCACAGCATGCCGTCATCATGGTGATGGCAGACACACTGATATTAACAGGGTAACCGGCCATATCGTTAAAGAGCTTGCCCTGGATTCCGATCAGGAAAATCAACTCAGCGGAATTTTGGCCAGCTTTGAAGAAAAAAGAAAGGAGCTTGATAAACCGCATGCGTTGAGGACAATCTTCGTGGAACAGCTCAAAAATGAAGAACTGGATGAAGAGTATCTGCGAAAGGAAACTTCTGAATATATGCAGGAGTTGGAAAATACTGCCAATGAACTCATCACCGAACTAGCCCTGTTTCATAGTTCATTGTCAGTTGACCAAAGGGAAAAGCTGGCCAATTTCATTAACAAAGAAAAAGGAAAGAAATACCGGCACAGCAGAAGATAATATAAAGACAGCTAGTTATCGAAGACAGCCCCATTTATTATCCACTATTGAATGGGGCTGTCTTATTGTATTAGCGTGGATTATTCAGGTGGTGAGTTGGCTGAAAATGTGAGGAAGAGGGTGATTCGCTGTAGTTGGCTACGCGAACCGCCCGATGACGAAGCAGATTCCGCCAAATCGCTGCCCCCTCAGGGTGACTCTTGTCAAATGCAGTTACAGAACGAGCCAAAAACACTCTGCGTGTTGCTAAGCACTGAGAAAATATTCAATTTCGACTAAATTTCAACAAAATAAAAAAAATAGTCCAGAGTCATGAATAATTCGGGTTAGATAACCGCCATCTATCCTGATCCAGCTGTTCTCTGACTGTGGTTAAAATAATCTGGTATTGCAGTTACACAGAGGACCTGAATTATTTTATTTCTCTGCTGACACAGTCAATGCCTCGAACCCGGAAATAATATCGAGGAGTTCTTCGGTGATGGCGTTCTGGCGCTGCTGATTAAACTCGGCGTTCAGCCTCTCGATAAGCTCCTCAATATTTTTTTCCGCCGCCTGCATGGAGGCAAGCCTGCTTATATTCTCACTGGCCAGCGATTCGGCAAACGCCCTGAACAGGGCGACAAAAAGATACTGGCCGAATAGTGCTCTGAACAAGTCCTGCCAGGGCAAGGTATATAAGGGGATGGCCCTTGAAGGCCATGATTTTTCCCCATACTGCTGAAACCACTGGGCATCCAGGGGGAGCAGCTGCATGACGTGGGCTCGATACAATGAAGCGGAAATGGGCTTGTTATAAACACAGTAGATCTTCCCTAAATGTTTCTCTTTCATCCAGTCATCGAGCGCAAGAACCATATCCTGGACAATTGCGGTTATGCCTTTTACCGAGCCCGGCAGCTCAAATTTCCGGTCCAGTCCCTGTTCAATCTGCACAGCTACTCTATCCCCGATTGTCCAGAAAAACACGTCCCGGCCATGATCTTTTTGTTCTGCCGCGGTTAATGAGGCCAAACCAATTGCCAGCTCGTTGAATTGCCCGCACATCCCCTGATCAGAGCCAAATACTATCAAGCCGGTTGCCTGCTTGCGGCCATCCCTTTGCAGCGGCCTGCTTTTCCAGCGGTATTTTAATACGGCCTGCAGACCCATTTCCAGGGTCTTGAAAAAATCGCCCAGAGACGCCACAGCCAGTTCATACTGGCGGATATTGACCGCAGCCATGGTTTTCATGGTTTTCACCACGGAAAACATCTCTGTTGCGCTGCGAATCTTCTTTTTCAGGACTTCCTGGGTTTGCATAACAAATCAAAGGTCGTGCACAGCCTTTCCGGCAGTTTTCACTATTTTCTCCTGGTCATCATCGGTCAACCTCTGGCCCTTCGCCAATTTTTGCCATATTTCCGGAAGGTTTTGCTGGAGGGCGGCTGCTATACCCTTTTCAGCCCCGGCAATTTTTTCAAGGGGTGTTGCATCAAGCACACCCTTTGCCACGGCAATAAGTACGGCAAGCTGCTCAGTCACAACCACTGGAGCGTATTGCGGCTGCTTGAGAATTTCCCGCACCCGATAGCCATGTTCCAGGGTCTGGCGCGTCTCCTCGTCCAGCCTGGTGCCGAATCGGGAAAAAGCCTCCAGCTCTTCAAACTGAGAATAGGTCAGGCGCAGATGCCCGGAAACGGCGCGGAACGCGGGGAGCTGCGCCTTGCCGCCCACCCGGGACACGGATTTTCCCACATCCACGGCAGGCAGGACGCCTTTTTGGAAAAGATCGGGCGACAGATAAATCTGGCCGTCGGTGATGGAGATGAGGTTGGTCGGTATATAGGCGGAAATATTCTGGGCCTCGGTTTCAATGATGGGCAGCGCTGTCAACGAACCGCCGCCGAACTCTTCCCGCAAATGGGTTGATCGTTCCAGCAGCCTTGAATGGATATAAAAAATATCCCCAGGAAAGGCCTCGCGGCCCGGCGGGCGCCGCAAAAGCAAACTCAGTTCGCGGTAGGCCTGGGCATGGTGAGTCAGGTCATCGTAGACAATGAGGACGTCCCGTCCCATTGCCATGAAATATTCGGCAATACTGGTTGCCGCATAGGGCGCAATAAACTGGAGACCGGGAGGATCATCTCCTTCGGCAACCACTATTATGGAATATTCCATGGCGCCATGATGTTTCAAGTCGGCAATAAACTTGGCAATACTTGAACTTCGCTGGCCAATGGCGCAATAGATACAGAGGACATCCCCATTTTTCTGATTTATGATGGTATCAAGGGCAACAGCGGTTTTTCCCGTTTGCCTGTCGCCCAGAATTAGCTCCCTTTGCCCTCTGCCTATGGGAATCAGGGCGTCTATCACCTTGATGCCGGTCTGCAGAGGAGCTGAAACCGGGGCCCGATGCATGATGGGCGGCGCTTCCCTCTCGGCCGGCAGCCGTTGTTCTATCATGGTAAGGCCCAGGCCATCAAGGGGCTTCCCGGTGGGATCAATGACCCGGCCGATTAGTTCATCACCAACCGGGATGTCAACCACCTGGCCCGTCCGTTTCACTTCAGAGCCTGCTTTCAGGTGTTCATAATCGCCCAGCAGGATAACGCCGATTTCATCCTTATCCAGGTTGAATGCCATACCCAGCAAGCCCTCGGGGAATTCCAGCAGTTCTTCGCTTTTCACCTCAGGCAGACCATGAACCTGTGCTATGCCTTTGCCGACAAATCCGATTGTGCCGATTTCCCGGCTCTGGATGGCTGGACTGACATGATCCAGGGCCTCCTCCACCGAATCAAAGGAGCTTTCCAGGGCCTTTTTTACATCCTGTATATCATCCTGCATGGGTCAACTCTTTCTGGGCAACGACCAGGTCAAGCTCCTTGTATAATTGCTCCAGGTAATCGGCAATTGAGAAAGAAACCTTGTGATCCTGGGAAATCAGTTCTATCCCGGCAACAAGGTCTTCTGTTTTTTCAAAAACGAAATTCTTGGAAACGGAAAACTCGGTTTGGAAAAAACTGGAGATCCTTTTGGCCAGATATTGCGGGGCCTCTATTGAAAATCTGACCACCAGATCCTCCCCCCTGGCAATAATATCTTCCAGCTTCTTTTTTTCATCAGGGGGCATGGTGCGTACGCGGTCCAGGAAACGGTCCAGAATCATCTCTTCCAGTTCTTCGCCGGCCATATCCTGCAATATTCGTTCAACCACCTTGACAACGCCGGCGCCCGCCCTTTGCCTTATTTCCCGAAGAAAGCGCACTTTCTCCTGATCAAGTGCTTGCAGCCACTTGGTTTTGGCTGCAGCAGCTCCCGCTTTGGCCTGAACAACAAGCTCGTTCTCCAGTTTTTCTGCGTTTTTTTTGGCCTTGGCAAACATCTCCTGTTGCTGGTCATCAAAAGCCGCCCGCTCCGCATCGAGGGCACTCGCCTTTTGCTCTGCTTCCTTCATTTTGGTATCTGCCTGCGCAAGACGGGAGTGTATCCTCTTTTCTCGTTCATCTATGGCCTTGATTATCGGGCCATAGAGAAAGCGCTTCAGGAGGTAGACAAGCACTAGAAAATTTACGGTCTGGGCCGCCACGGTAAACCAGTCGAGAAGCATTGCTTACTTACCGGGATTTGCGAGAAAATAGTTCCAGAAGGGATTGGCAAAAAGCAGAATCATGGATACCACAAAACAATAAATGGCGGTTGATTCCACCATGGCCAGCCCGACAAACAGCGTTCTGGTTATGGTGTTGGCCTCGTCCGGCTGCTGGGCCAGAGAACTGAGGGCCTGGGCAACGGCCCGCCCTTCCCCTAAGGCCGGACCGATGGCACCGATACCGATGCATAAGCCGGCAGATACAATGGACGCCACTGCTACAAAGGCAAGACTGGACATGATGTTCTCCTTTTGTTGCGTTTTTCGTTCATATTTCAAAAAAGCTCTGTTTTTTACAAGCCCTTCTCTGTTTATGTGGTTTTGCCTTTGACCGCATCCTCCTGCATCTGTATGGCCGCCGCAATGTAGACCGTTGCCAGAATGGCAAAGATGTAGGCCTGGATAATTCCGGTGAGCAGACCGAGAATCTGCAGTAAAATTGGGAAAAACAAGGGCGCGATAACAAGAAGTATGGCACCGATCATGTTGCCGCTCATAACATTGCCAAACAGGCGGACAGCCAATGCCAGGGTGCGCGATAATTCGCCAACAATATTAAAGGGCAGCATAAACGGGGTTGGTCTGGCGTAATTCTTAAGATACGGCCCAAGGCCGGTCTTTTGAATGCCGTAAACCGGCACGGCGACAAACACGCAGAGAGCCAGAGCGGTTGCGGTGGACAGAGAGCCGGTCGGCGGTGCATACCCTGGAACTATGGCGAGCAGGTTGCTCAAGCCAATGAACAGAAAAAGAGAGGCGACAAAGGGCACATACTTATCCGAATTCCTGCCGGCGGTCTGATGCACCTGGTCGCGCATAAATGTTACGAGAATTTCCAGAACATGCTGCCAGCGCGGGATTTTGGGACCGCCATGCAGATGCCGCGTTACCAGCCATGATCCCAGCACCAGGGCAGCCATAACCAGCCAGGTGTAAAGAATGGTGGCATTTATCTTTACCACACCCCATTGATATATTATTGCGGTGTCCGGACTTAATTCCATAGTTTCAGACCTCTTGAACTCGAGAATTTTACGATGATGCCAGCGTTGATAATGCCCGTAAGAGTGCCTAAAGTTCGAAGTGCCTTAAGTGCCTAAAGTTAATGTACTAATTTTATCAGATGTTCCTTTAACTTTAGGCACTTAACTCGGTATCAAACAATTTTCTCAAGGGTTCCTCTATCTCCTCAATATTACGTTATGGCGTCAGGAAGTCTGAGCTTAGACGCGCTCCCCTACCGCACCCTGTTGGGTAATCCTCAGACTGATAGCGCGGATCACCATAAATCCCAGGAGGGCCAAGGCCCATTTACGCCAGTCGTTCCTGTTCAGGACATAAAAAGCTGCAACAAGCGCGCTCACTCTGACCATAAAACTTGCCAACATCATTATTTTGGGATGTTTACTGTAAGGCACACGTTTGACGGTTAGCCAAAGCCCTCCGAAGTAGAAAACACCCAGCACACCGCCCAACAGGAAAGCAACCACCAGAATCACAAGGTCATTCATCCGATCCTTCCTCTCTTTCCTTTTCAATAATCTTGCGCTCACGATTCATCCAGAACCAGCCATTGTAGCACCCCAAGCAGACGCCGATCACCAGAAACATCAAGGTCCATGAATACCGTGACGGCCAGCGGCCGTCGATCCATACCCCCAAAGCGGTAAAAAGAACGGTAGGCAAAGCAACAGACCAGCCGATCAATCCGAACGATCCCAATCCGAACCAGGCCGTGAATTTATCAGACTTTCTGGCCCGCAGCTTCCGTCGTTCTTTGCGGATGACTTCTTGCTGGAATTCCTCATTGTATTTTTTTTGGGCGGCCATGGTTCAGATTACCTCTCAAACCGCATAAATTGTCTGATAAAATTAGCTTCCAGCCGGGCCACCGCGGTCCGGGCCAACCGTTCTTTTTCGTCATGCACCATAAATTCATCCCTGACCGTCTGCTGCAAAGAACCAAGGTCCGGACCCATGACCGCATTCGCAACAGAGACCAGCACTTCAGAGCGGCATTTGATAAGCGCGCCCCGGTCAACCGCAACAAAAGCCTCTCGATCTGCTCCATCGAGATAGCTCAATATCCCCGGCACCAGCACGGTAACAAAATCAATATGTCTCGGCTTCAGACAGAACGAGCCATTGCTGGATTCAGCAACAACCTGTTGTACTTCAAGATCCAGAAAAATTTCCGTGGGGAGCAAAATCTTCAACCGCATCATTTTTTTGCCTCAGCAATGGTGCCGATCATGTAGAGGGCTTTTTCCGGATACTCCATAAATTCATCATTGAGAATGCGCTCGCAACCGGTCAAGGCGTCTTGCAAGCTGACCATTCTGCCCTGCTGGCCGGTAAAGTGTTCGGTGGTAAAAAACGGCTGGGTTAAAAACCGTTCCAGCCGTCTGGCCCGGAAAACCGTTTTTTTGTCTTGCTGGGAAAGTTCCTCCAACCCCAACATGGCGATAATATCTTTGAGTTCTTCATAGGTGGCCAGAGTTTTGCGTATTTTCTGGGCGATTGTGTAATGGTGCCGCCCGACAATAGTGGGAGTCAACATTTTTGAACCGGACTGCAGGGTATCGATGGCAGGAAAAAGTCCTTCGCTGGCCCTTTTTCGTGAAAGCACAACAGACGAAGAAAGATGGCTGAAAATATGCACGGCAGAAGGATCAGTAAAATCATCCGCCGGAACATAAACCGCCTGAATGGAGGTAATAGCTGCATCAAGGGTACTACTGATCCGTTCCTCAAGTTCCGCCAATTCCGTCCCCATGGTTGGCTGATAGCCCAGACGCGAAGGAAGTTGCCCCATGAGACCCGATATCTCTGAACCGGCCTGGATAAAGCGAAATATGTTGTCAATGAGCAGCAACACATCCAGTTGTTCCGTATCGCGGAAATATTCGGCCATGGTCATGGCAGCATGGCCCACCCTGAACCTGGCTCCAGGCGGTTCATTCATCTGACCGAAAACCATCACCGTATTGTCAAGCACTCCGGCTTCCTTCATTTCCCGGTAGAGTTCCTCCCCTTCCCGGCAGCGCTCACCGATACCGCAAAAGATGCTCACCCCCTCATGCCCGCCAACCATGTTATTAATCAATTCAGTGATCACCACGGTTTTACCAACGCCGGCGCCGCCGAAAAGCCCGGCTTTGCCGCCGCGCTCCAGAGGTGCAAGTATGTCGATCGCCTTAATCCCGGTCTCAAATATCTCCGAACCGGTTGTTCGTTTGATAAGCGCTACAGGTTTCTGGTGAATGGTACGTTTGTGGTTGCCGCTGAAGTCTTCCTCACGGTCAATACACTCACCAAACACATTGAACATTTTGCCGAGAACCCTTTTGCCGACCGGCACCTGCAAGGTCCCGCCCGTATTGGCGACTTTGGCTTCTCGCGATAATCCCTGGGTCGATGTAAGGGCAATGGCTCTGACTGTCTGCGGGTCAAGGTGGGTTGCCACCTCCATGATGATAGATCGTTCGCCCATGGCCGTCAGCACCGTGTGCATGGCAGGAAGGCGCTCCAAGAAACTGATATCGACAATACTGCCTCTCACTGAGAGAACAGTACCGAAGTTCACTGCGCTAATATCAGACATAATTCAACTAGATGCGGTGCACACGTGGCTGTTAGCTATACAATTCAAAGATTCTCCCTTTAGTCTGCAACTATTATACAGCACAGTGGTTCCATGAACGTCAAGGGTAAAGGAGGAATAGCACGGAAACACCACCTTTTTTGGTGAGATCTTGAATTATTGTGTATCTCTAGGGAGGATTTGGGACAGTGGAGAATGCTTGTTTCTACTTACTGCGCTGCGCATAACCAAGCGTAACAACGAACTAAATCTTTTATATGGTTTTTGCAGGGAGTTTCTGAAAAGTTGCGTGGACCTGAAAGATCTCGCTAAAAACTTTAGAGCTGGTCGGGATCGGAAAATTCATGGCGGATATGGAGGACAGCATCCATGGAGTCGAGGAACAAATCCAATATATGCGGATCAAAGTGTTTGCCTTTGCTTTCTTCTAAAATATCCACCGCTTTCTCAACACTAAAAGCCTTTTTATAGACCCGGTTCGTGGTCAGGGCATCAAATACGTCACAAACCGCTGCAATCCGGCCTTCAACAGGGATGGCATCACCAACCAGGCCTCTTGGATAGCCGCTGCCGTCATATTTTTCATGGTGGGTCCAGGCAATAGTGGCCGCCATGTCAAGAAGTTCTGAATCTGAGCTGGAAAGAATCCGATAGCCGATGTCTGTGTGCTGCTTAATAATATCAAATTCTTCAGATGTTAGGGCACCCGGTTTGAGTAATATGTTGTCCGGAGTGCCTATTTTCCCCACATCGTGCAGCGCACTCGCCATCCTGATCAAATCGCATTGCTCAGCGGAAAATCCGGTTTTTTCAGCGATCTGCCCGCAGTAGTGGCTCATTCTAACGGTATGCTGGGCAGTCTCATCATCTCGGAATTCAGCAGCCTTTGCCAGGCGCATAATAGTTTCTTCGCTGGATTTTCGGACTTTTGCTTGAGCGGCCCGCAACTCAGCGGTTCTTTCCAGCACCTTTCTTTCCAGATTGTCCCGGTGTCGCCTGTTTTCCATCTCAAGACGTCGGAGGCGCAAGGCGTTTGCCACATTGATGAGCAGTTCATTGCGCTCAAAAGGCTTGATAACATAACCAAAGGCGCCCAACTCGAGAGTTTGTGTGGCGATCTCCCGATCATCAAGACCTGTAACCATAATGACCGCCAAGTCCTCATAATACTCCTTGACCTTACTGAGCAGATCAATTCCTGAGATGCCCGGCATTTCTATATCGGAAACCAATAGCGCATATGATTCCTCTGCCAGTTTCTGCAGCGCCTCATCGCCGCTGAATGCCACCTGGCAACCGAACCCTTCTCTTTCCAGCCATTTGGAAAGAATTACACAGGTTGGCCTGTCATCATCCACTACCAGGATGTTCTGGACAAAATTGTCCTCTTGTGCCGCTACCCTTCCAGTAGTGCCCATTAAAATTTCTTCAATTGGTTGATAGTTGATATGCGCAACAAGATATCCCGAAAAGAAGGCCCGGATATGGGTTTACTCATTCAATCATCATCTCACAATTCGTGCTGAAAATGAATCCCTTTTTGAGAAATCCTTAAGCAATTCAATGCGTTTTCCCAATACTTCCGGAAAAATTGATTATGGTGATTAAAAAAATTCTATAATATCATTCCGTTATGGTATACTTTTTAGTAGTTGCCTAAAGGAAACGGCCTGTCAACGTATGAACACGCAAAGTGCATGCTTTGCAATATTGCACTCTCTAATACTTGTCATTAATCAACAGGGATCGCGTTTCACGGGGCAACCGGGAGCTTCAATCCACCCAGATACTTTCTATGACTGAAGAAATCCTTAACACTATTCTCCATCCGGTTTTTCTTTTACAGGAAGACGGCACCATTCTGTATCACAATCAAGTTACCTCCCAAATATATGCAACGAATGAAACCTGCCTGAATGGGGGAAACATTTCAGAGATTATCAAGGAAGGCTGGTTATCTGATTGCCGGCCAACTCTTTCCAGGGTCATCAAATCAGGAGTGCAGGAAAATATTGTTGAAAAATGGGGAGAAGCCTACATCGAGTACAATCTATTTCCTTACCGAAATGGTGAGAATAAGGCGGTTGCCATAGAAATTAGGGATGTAACGGAATTTAAGCATGCTGAACATGAAGCCAATGAAATGAGCAAGGCAATGATCAGCTCCCTGGAAAGTGAAAAGGAAATGTCATTCCAGCTTGCAAAAGCCCAAGATGAAACCGAGGCCGCCCTGAAACAAGTTGAAGAATATGCCAAAAATATAGAAGAGCAAAACAAGGAACTGGCTGAAGCAAGAAGAATCGCCGATGAAGCGAACCGGATGAAAAGTGTCTTTCTGGCCACCATGAGCCATGAAATCAGAACACCGATGAATGGTATTATCGGCTTTACGGAAATGCTCCTTGATACCGACTTGACCCATGAACAAAATGACTTTGCCAACACGATTAAAAATAGCGGTGAAACTTTGCTGGCCCTTATAAATGATGTCCTTGACTTCTCAAAAATTGAAACAGGTAAAATGGATCTGGAATGTATCGAGTTCGATCCGGAGTTAGCTCTTTATGATATAGCCGACATTATAAAAGTGAGAATCGACGAAAAGCCTATTGAGATGTTATGCCGGATTTCTGATAATTTTCCCGCAGCAGTCCAAGGTGATCCGCATCGCTTTAAACAAGTCGTAACAAATCTTTTGGGAAATGCGCCGAAATTTACGGAAAAAGGTGAAATCGAGCTTGCTGCGCAGGTCGAGGAAGAAGCGGCAGATAGGATAAAACTGCTGATCACGGTGCGCGATACAGGCATTGGTATCCCAGAAGACAAACACGGAAAAATCTTCGAGGCCTTTGAACAAGCTGACGGATCCACCACTCGAAAATACGGAGGTACCGGTCTTGGCCTCTCCATATGTAAAAAAATATCTCAGGCCATGGGCGGCGATGTCTGGATTGAAAGCGAAGAAGGCAGGGGCAGCACCTTTTACTTCACCTGCTGGCTCGGCAAATCAGCCAAAAGTGCTGTCCCTGCAGTCAGTTCCGTTGAACTACAGGGAAAAAAATGTTTGGTGGTTGATGACAACCAAACGCATCTGGAAATTATCAGTCATATCCTCAGACAATTAGGCGTTACGGTTGAAGCCCTTTCCGACACAGACATGGTCCTTTACCTTTTAAAATCAGCGGTACAGGAAGGAGCTCCTTTTGATTTTGCCCTGATAGATGTCCAGATGACCCAAAAGAGCGGCTTGGAAATCGCCAGCGACATCAGAAACAGTAAGGGATTTTCCCACTTTCCCACGCTTGCCTTTTCTTCCTCCTCCGAACGGATTGCAAAACAATGCGGTGAAGCAGGATTCACCGCCTTTCTATCAAAGCCGGTGCGCCGGCACCGTTTCATCAGCACCCTTAAGCATATGCTGGGCCATGAAGATTCTGACGGGGTGACAAAGCCGATTGTCACATCCCATGGTGCGGCCGAAGAGCAGAAACGGAATGTTACCATTCTTTTGGCGGAAGATAACAAGGTCAACCAGAAACTTGCTGTAAACCTGCTAAAAAAAGCGGGCTATACGGTGGAACTCGCTAAAAACGGTCAAGAGGCCGTGGACATGGCATTGGAAAAAAAATTCGATCTTATCCTGATGGATATTCAAATGCCGCACCTTGACGGCAGAGAGGCTACAAAGGTAATTCGTCAGAAAGGATTTACCGACCTTCCCATTATTGCCATGACCGCTGAAGCCATGAAGGGGGATCGTGAAAAATGCTTGGAAGCTGGTATGAATGATTACATTGCAAAGCCCATTAAACGCGAAAAGGTTTTTGAAGCTATCAAAAAATGGATTTTAGCAAAAGACCTGAATCAGTGAGCCAATCCGGCCTTTTAGGTAATCCCGCAAAGCACGGCAGAATCATTGGGACCCTGAAACGGCAAACGTTGTATATCATTTATCCCGGCCTTTTCAAGCATGGCTGTCACTTCCTTTTCAGAATAAGAACGGCCCACGCCATTATTAAGCAGCATATTCAAAGAAAACAGGGCAGGAAATATCGGGCCATCCATAGAGTCATTCAAGAAAAAATCATGGATCATTATCAAACCGCCTGGCTCTAAAACTCCGACAGCCTTGTTAATTATATTCTGGCATTGATCCGGTCCGTTGCTGTGCAGGATCTGGGAAAGCCACGCAGCGTCATAGCTTCCCGGTATCGGGTCCAAGGTAAAATCTCCTCCCACAAAACCAATGCGGTCTTCAAACCCAAACTTTTTTACTGTTTCCCTGGCAAACGGCGCGGTTGTGGGCCGGTCAAATATTGTTGCTGATAATTGCGCATTGGCCTTGCAGAAAAAAATAGCATGGGTGCCTGGCCCGCCACCCAGATCCAGTAGTTGTTTGCGGCCACTCAGATCAACAAGAGAAGCAATTTGCGGCGCAATGGACATGGCAATGTTGAACATGCCCATCAAAAAACTCTCTCGTTTTCTTTCTTCATCATGGGGCTTTTCAGGGACCGCTGTGCCGTTTGCCACTGCATCATGAAGTTGTTGCCAGCCATCAACGAGAAAATGGTGGTGCATAATGATATAGCCAAGGTAATCCGGGGCGTCCTTAACCAAGTGCTTTTTGGCAAAAGGAGTGTTGGCAAAAAGGTCTTTTTCCTTGATCAAAAGCCCGAGTGCCGATAAAGCATTGAGCAAAAGCCCCAGCGCTTTTTCATCCACCGCAAGTTTCGCAGCGATATCCGCCGCCGTGCTTTTGCCGCCGCCGATTTCGGTAAATACACCCAAACGCACCCCGGCATGAATGGTGCACGACCGCCAGTATCCGCTTGAAGTGCTTAATAGCAATCCGGGATTCCACTCCATGGCTTCGCCCATATCAACCTCCTGAATTATTGGAATCGTATATTTTTATAATCGTATTTTTTCTGGCGGTCGCCGCTCAGGAATATATCGATGTGCAATTTTTTCCTTGTTCCATTCTTTTGATACATAAAGATTGCAGTAGCAGCTGCCGTATTCCTGCACATCAGGCACACGATATTCGCATGGACAGATAATATCTTTGTCCCACTCCTTGTTGCCGGAGGAAAGCCGGCACGGGCAAGCCATATACCCATAGCGCTCTTTGTTAATGATGAGCGCCGCAAGAAGCTCCAGGGTCGTTTCATTATCCTCGTTGAAGAAATACCCCTTGGATTCCTGAAGTTGTTTCAACCTCTCGTAAAGCTTTTCTACTTCAGTCATATCACACCCAATGCCCTTTTGATTTCTTCTTCTTTATAGCCCACTATGACCAAATCACCGATAATTATGGTGGGAAAGGAACATTTGGGATTAAACTTTCTCACATCTTCCAATAAGGCTTGCCGCTCATCTTGATCCAACAAGTCCACATCGGTAAATTCATAATGTACCGTGCATTCATCAAGCAACTTTTTCGTGGCCTTGCAGTGGATACATGTACTCAGGGAATACAACAATACCTTACCGTTCATTACCGCTCCTCTTTTGTTTTCGCCATGCCGATCAAATTATTGATGAAATCGTAAAATAATACGATTTGTCTGCTGGGCGGACGCCTTAACCATTATAACTCTTTGCAATGAAAAGGGCGATAAACACATCAGGTGCTTCTTATGGAGCTATTGCTAGTTCATCGATGTATTACCTTGTAACTAGTTGAAATTGCATGGCATGTTAACCGCTTTCCCGGCTTTTTGCGGGTATGTCAATTAATCGTGTGCCTTGCCCTTAAGAAGCTCAACAAGTTCTTCGCTCTCCACCGTCTCTTTTTCAAGGAGCCTATTCGCGACAATGGCCAGCTGCTCCTTTTTATCTTCCAAGGTTTTAAGGACTTCTTTCATTCTTTCATCCAATATCAATTTTACCTCTTCATCTATTAACCGGGCCGTCTCGTCGCTTATCTCCTTTTGCTGGAAATAGTTCTGCTGCACAAATCGACCGCCGGGCTGCATATAAGTGGCATGGCCCATCTTCTTGTTCATGCCATACATGGCCACCATGCTGCGGGCGATATCCGTCGCTTTTTGCAAGTCATTTTGCGCGCCGGTGGTAATGTCGCCAAACATTAGCTCTTCCGCAGCCCTGCCCCCTAAAAGCACATCAATTTTTTCCAGCAACTCGGTTTTTGACATTAAAAACCTGTCCTCGGTCGGCAGTTGCAAAGTGAAGCCCAATGCCCCTATGCCCCGCGGCACGATCGATATTTTGTGAACCTTTTCAGCGGTTTCCCTGAGCGTGGCAATCAAGGCGTGTCCTGTTTCATGATGGGCGACAATTTTCTTCTCTGTTTCATTTAACACCCGGTTTTTCTTTTCAAGGCCGGCAACAATTCTGTCAATAGCCTCTTCAATTTCGGTCATTTCCACCTGTTTTTTATTTTTTCGGGCGGCAAGCAGGGTGGCCTCATTGATGAGATTGGCCAGATCAGCGCCGGTAAACCCTGATGTTCTCCGCGCGGTAATTTCCAAATCCACCTCATTGGCAAGCTCCACCCCTTTGGAATGCACCTTTAGTATTGCAAGACGTTCCTTCAGATCAGGCCGGTCCACGAGAATATGTCTGTCAAAGCGACCGGGCCGCAACAACGCCGGATCTAAAATCTCCGGCCTGTTTGTTGCGGCAAGAATAATCACCCCCTTGTTGGTCTCAAAGCCGTCCAATTCCACTAAAAGCTGATTAAGGGTCTGCTCACGCTCATCATGACCTCCAATACCTCCGGCGACGCCGCGCGCCTTGCCCAAGGCGTCCAGTTCGTCTATAAACACAATACATGGCGCAGTTTTGCTGGCCTGATCAAAAAGATCACGGACCCGGGCTGCCCCTAGACCAACAAACATTTCAATGAAATCCGAGCCGCTGATGGAGAAAAACGGCACACCTGATTCCCCTGCAACTGCTTTTGCCATTAATGTTTTACCGCAACCAGGCGGCCCCACAAGCAGAATACCTTTGGGTATTTTTGCACCGAGCTGGGTGAACTTTTGCGGCGTCTTCAAAAACTCGATTACTTCCTGTAGTTCCTGTTTGGCCTCATCCTGGCCGGCCACAGAGTTGAAATCGACCCCGAGATCTTTCTGGGCAATGATTTTTGCCTTGTGTTTGCCCAGGGTCATAATGCCGGCGCCCGGCCCGGTTTGGGCAAACCGTCTCATGAAAAACATCCATATTCCCACAAAAATAAGGGCCGGCACAATCCAGGACAAAAGGGTTTTGAAAAATGTATTTTCATTGGTGGCAATAATTTCCACTTCATTATCTTCTAAAAATTCAACCAGGTTCCGGTCATCAACCCGAGGGGTACGATAAAAAAGCTCCGGGAAAAGGGGCTCCTTACGTTCGCCCTGGATCCGTTCAAATCCTTTGAGTTGGTTTGTAGAAATCACCACGGCATTGATCTTTTGCTCGACGACGTGTTTCTTGAATTGTGAATACGAAACATTTATAACCCTTGGTGTGAGCCAGTATTGGATAAGCAAGAACACCAGGAACGCAATGAGAATATATGTCAAAGAAAACTGTAATTTTTTCTCCATATTATCTCCCGGTTGTAAATCAAAAAGCCCCTGAAAACCAATCAGCCAATGTTTGGCCTGACATTTTACCCTTATTACCATTCAGACATGGTTGGAAATTCATGTCAAGTTCAGTGCGCTATCCGTTGCAGGTATCCATAAAAGACCTTAAGTCCAGGCATCATTTATTTCTCTTGGTTCCAGAATAGGTAAATGCCTTCCCAATCATCTTGTAAAAACTCCCCTTGCTTATGCCTATTTTGTTACCACATGGACAGATAATCCGGTCATCGTCTTTGGCAGCTTCAAAAACCTTTTTTATTCTATCCTTATGGCACCGCAGCACCTCCCCAGGGCCGATCTTATCATACCTGAAAAGTTTCGTCTTGCAGGCCGCACACTTAATGATCAACATTATCAAGTATCTCTGGTGGGATTGGACTCGATATACTTTTTCACTGCTCCATAAAACTTTTCCGCCATAATACCATAGCCGTCTCCATTGGGATGGATCCTGTCGCTCATCAAATGATTCTTATCAATAATACCGCCAAGGATATCCGGGACAAAAACCGCCCCGGTAGCTTTGCACACTTTCTTATACTCCTTGGCAAAGCCCTTATCAAGGAAGGGAAATTTGATGCCCCCCACAACAACCAAGGCCCCTTTGTCCTGAATGGCTTCGATAATGGTCTGTAGATTCGCAAATGCAGCTTCCTTTGCAATCCCACGCAAGAGATCGTTGCCGCCCAGGGTGATGACTACTATCTTTGGAGAGCGCGCCAGTACGTCTTTTTCCAGGCGTGCCAGCCCGGAAGCCGTTGTATCACCAGGAATTCCGGCATTTATGATATCTCTGTTCAGTAGGCGGGCGAGTTGGGACGGGTAATCCCGGCCTTGTGTTGCTCCGATACCGGAAGTGAGGCTGTCACCAAAGCAAATGATGTTTTGCCCTTGCGGGATAACGTTTCTGATCTTGGGAGAGTGAAAAAACAGTCGGTATCCTGCCAGAAGTACTAAGAGTATCCAGAGGAAAATCACCGTTCTTTTCATGGTCTGATCATCTCCTTAGGTATTGCCGCTTGACAGGTGGCCCCATAATGAGAAACATAGGTCAAAAAGAGATGATTGACAAGTTGCTTCATGGTAATTTGCAGGAGATTGGAATTTCTTGCCCCTTGTTTACGGCTGGAAATATCCTTAACCAAAGAAATAATTTCCGGTGACTTTTATGGCCATAAATGAAAAACGACTGGCTGAAGTATTTGTTCAACTCTGCGAAACTGACAGCCCTTCTTTCAAAGAAGCAGAGGTGGCGGATTTAATAAAAAACATTTTCTCAGAGCTTTATCCTGACGCTTTTTATGAAGACGATTCTGCATCCACAACAGGCTCTGACAGCGGCAACCTCATCTTCCGTTTTAACGGCAGCAACCCTGGTGCTGAACCGGTCTTTTTCAACGCCCACATGGATACCGTAACTCCAGGTATGGGGGTTAAGGTTAAACGCCAGGACCGGATATTTTCAAGTGTTGGTGATACTGTGCTCGGCGGTGATGATAAATCCGGCATCGCCATACTTATAGAGGCCATGCGGGCCATCAAGGAGGACAATCTCACCCATGGCCCGGTAGAGTTTGTGTTTACTACTTGCGAGGAAAACGGTTTGCTGGGCGCCAAAGCTTTTGACCATAAAAGCCTACGGGCAAAAATGGGATTTGCCCTTGATATGGATGTCACCGACCAGATAATCACCAAGGCGCCGGCGGCCAACCGTTTTATAGCCGAGTTCAAAGGTTTGTCAGCCCATGCCGGCCTGAACCCAGAACAGGGTATCAACTCCATCCAGCTGGCTGCAAAAGCTATGGCGGATCTCAAAATAGGGCGGCTTGACGCAGAAAGCACCTCAAATATAGGGGTGATCCATGGCGGCGCCGCCACAAATATAGTCCCTGAACTGACACGGGTTGAAGGCGAAGTGCGGAGCCACTCTGAAGAGAAGCTGGCCAGATACACCCAAACGATTGAAGAGGCTTTCCACCAAGCAGTTGATACCTGGACAGACCCGACAGGACACGCCACTGGAAAACCTTCCTTGAAATTCTCAGTATCCAGGGAATATCCCGCTATGAAGCTTCATAATAATAGCGCGGTCATCAAGAGGGTTGAAAAAGCGGCCAGTAATCTCGGCAGAAATATAACCCACATTGCCACCGGTGGCGGCAGCGACGCAAACATCTTCAACGGCTATGGCCTGGAGACCACCATTATCGGAACCGGCATGCAGAAAGTGCATACCACTGAGGAATATATTGACCTTGCTGATATGGTGCGCACCACCGAGTTGATCAAAAGCATCCTCACCACTGCTTGACAGAATCCTGATTCCGTGAGCGCCCGTCAGCGGCCCACCTGCTTCGGAGTATCGCAGACTCGCTTTCCTGTCGGTAACTCTTTGATGTTAAACAAGGATAATCAGACTCGTTCCCTCCGCGGCCTCCAAGGGCACTCCTTCAAGGCGCATCTGGACCACTGGCATACACTCACCGATTCAGGGAATAGTTACCCAGCCAATACTTTTTCATAGGCCTCACGGGTGGCGGGATTAAAACAGACAAAGAAAACCTTTTCCAGCCCCGGGTATTGGTCAAGGGCTTTTTGGGTTTCCTGCACCGCTATGGCGGCGGCAGTGTCCTTTGGAAAGCCATAGACGCCGGTACTGATCGCCGGAAAGGCAATGCTTTTCAGGCCTTGCTCAGCGGCGATCTCATAACATCTCCTGTAGCAGCTTGCCAGGAGTTCCGGCTCGTTATTGTCGCCGCCATGCCATACAGGTCCAACCGTATGGATAACGTGTTTTGCCGGTAGCCTGTAGCCTTTGGTTATTTTGGCATCTCCCGTGGCGCAGCCATCAAGGGCCCGGCATTCTTCCAGCAACTCAGGTCCGGCAACCCGGTGAATTGCGCCGTCCACCCCACCACCGCCCAGCAGTGAATTGTTGGCAGCATTAATAATGGCATCAACGTCCAGTGTAGTTATATCCGTTTCTATAAGCTCAATCCGATCTTTTGACATGGCAATCTCCCCTGGCACAAATGCGCTCTTTTCCGGTCAAAATTAAATTCGCTTCTTTTACGAAAAGTTTGACTTATATCAAGGATATTGACTTCCCCTCATGATATATACTTATCATGCAAAAAATTATGAGAAAACTCAACAATCTCCGTCTAAAGACAGTGGGTTTTGAATGAAAAGGACTGAAAGTCCGGATACAGGTCAAATAGACCCGTTTGTATCGTGCTCGTAATCGTAACCGTAATCGAAAAGGAAGCATTACGTGTTTGATTATGAATACAAGGAAAATCGATTACGCGTACGAGCACGAGCACGAAAATAACAAATACATGCTAAAGCTGCCCCCCAAAAGGCGGTGGTAGTAACAGTAATTGAGACTAATAAAGCCAAAAGACAGGTGCATTATGAAAAAAGTAGAGCTTAGCAAGACAGCGGAATTTACTGAGAAAGCAATAAAAAAATTTCTGGTCCACGATTCGCCGTTTTTCAGGATCATCAACTTCAACATCAAAGCGGGCCAGACCTTTCCGGTCCACTCCCACGACCTGGAAGGCCAACTCAGCATGCTTGTTCTGGAAGGAAAGGGCGAATTCCTCGGTAAAGACGATTCTTCCATACCGGCCAATCCTGGCGATGTGCTGATATCAGAAATCAGCGAACCCCACGGCGCCCGCGCTGCTTCTGACACGGATATGCGCATCCTGGTAACAATCGCGCCACCGATATGATATGATTTTGAATTACTTTTTTACTAGCGTATACCAATACGATGCAAACATACCATAGATGAAATTGAGACCTATTACTACGCCAGGCATAAGCGGTCCAAAGCCCAGGCCAAACATTCCTTTTCCCATTGAAGGAAGAACAAGAAAGAGCATCATTGCGGAAGGCACAAGACTACATGCCATGCCTCGCAAGTAAATACGATTTTTCATGACGGGCAGCAAAAGCAGAAGCATCCAAATCCCACCCCATATCATGCGTTTGTATAGCCATGGAGCAGTGAATTCAGGTTTCATGGTAATGCCGATGAGATCGGATAAACCAATCTTGCCCATGAACCAAATATTGAAACTGTCGATGAAGGCGCCCAAAGCCCCACCGGTAAAAGCTCCACTTATGTTGCGAATAATTTTCATTACATTTTCCGACCAAAAATGATGAATACATCATTTCCATGGCTCGGCTCAAAAGAAAGAGCCATATTTAAACTTTAGGTTTTACCCAAAAATCCTAACTCTCATCATCTTCATCATCTTGGTTTTCCTCAACCTTCCATTCCTGCCTTGAAAACAACTTCTGAAAGATAAAGACCAGCCAGGCACACATCCACAGGAGCGCCCCTAATCTCCAGTTAATGAACGGAACTCCAATCAAGAGAACCAACAGTATTGTAGCGATAATCTTTCTTTTCATTTGAGGTGAAAATAAACATTATTTTACTTTAATAAGCGGAAAAAATTCCAGCAAATTAATTATTTTTGCTTATAATAGAATAATTTCAGTAATAAAATTTTCTGCTTTAAGTGATATATATTTAAATCACATTTAAATATTTTGTAAAAAAGCATCCCCGGCGAGAAAACCAAAGAACATGCGACATGGTAAAAAATGAAAACCAACAGGTAAAAGTGCCTTAATGAAAAAGGGCGGCAAGAATACATCCGCCGCCCCATAGTCAATTTGTTTTTGAACCAACCAACAGTAAATATTATGTCGTGCTGGTCATCTGGTCGTAATATTCGATCAACTGGTCCCTGTTCTTTGATTCCATGTGGGCCATGGCCGTCCTGGGGTGCTGGTTCATGGTCCCGGTAATCATATAGGGCACATAATATCCCCAACTGATTTTCTTTTCCCAGGGCAGGATCTGTTCCTCTATTGCTTTGACAAGAGGACGGACCTTGAATTTCGGATTTTTCAGAAAGGAAATCAACAGCTCCAGGGGGCAGTTGCCGGCGCCGCGGCCAATCCCGTACAGAGTGGCATCGAGGTAGTTGATCCCGGAGATAATCGCGGAAATGGTATTGGCAAAGGCCAATTGCTGGTTGTTGTGGCTATGGATGCCGATGGTTTTACCGGGCAGGCTTTCCATGTATTTTTTGGCCAAAGTTTCTATATCCTCGGAATAGAAAGCTCCGAAACTATCCACCAGATAGATGACCGGCACCCTGCTCTTGGCAAGATCGTCAAGCCCCTCTTCCAATTCTCGCAGTCCCACGGTGGATACAGCCATCAGGTTGATCGTTGCTTCATAACCTTTGTCCAGGCAATGGTGGGCCAGATCAATGGCAGTATCGATCTGGTGGACATAACAGGCAACCCGGATCATATCCAGCGAGCTTTCCGAGCTGGGCGGAATATCATCATGATCAACCCTGCCGATATCGGCCATGGCGGAAAGCTTGATCTTCTTCTCCGTGCCGCTGATAATTTCCTGGATATCATCCTCGGCGCAGAAACGCCATGGGCCAACCTCGTCGCGGGAAAAGGCCGACTCCGAACTGATATAACCGATCTCCATATAATCCACCCCGGCTTCCGTCAAAGCGTCATAAACCTGGCGGACGAATTTTCCGTCAAACTGCCATTTATTCATTAAACCGCCGTCACGAACGGTGCAATCGATAACCTTGATCTCCGGTCTAAACATCTTTTACTCTCCAGAACTGAAAGTTAATTTCCGAATTGGAAACAACTTGTTCCAGCATCCCGCAAGTCTGCGCCTTGCCGGATGGGAACGAGTTAGTTAAATTCAAGGGGCTGATAATAATCCATCTTTTGCCTGGAGGCAATGGTCAATAAACATTTTCACATTCGAGCCGACCTGTTCGATATTTTTTTCTTGCAATGCCTGGGCGCCGAAAAGCGCCTCGCTTACTCCAACAGCCGTGGTTCCTGCCTGAAAATACTCGGCAAGATTGTCAATCCGCACTCCGCCGACAGCAACCAATGGCATATCATCGAATGGCCCCAGAAGTTCTTTAATATATTGGGGCCCACCCAGGGCTTTACAGGGAAATACCTTGATCATATCCGCCCCGGCCTTTCTGGCCCCATATACTTCGGTTGGGGTCAACGCACCGGCAATGACCGGAATTTCATATGATTTTGCATATTCGATCACTTCGATATCAAGGTTTGGCGTAACAAAAAACATAGCTCCCGCCCGGTGGGCCTCTCTGGCTTCATTTCTGTTCCGGATGGTCCCCATGCCAAGGAACTTTCCCTCTGGTACATGGACTCTGGCGTCTGATACAATTCTTTCGGCCTGCGGGGTATTCATGGTCACTTCAATGGCCTCTAACCTTGCAGCGAAAGAGACCTTCATAATATCTTCAAAAAAAGTAGCATCAATCCCCCGGAGGATTCCAATTACCGGAACTTGTAATTTCATATGCTTTTTAATCCTCTAATGCCAACCAATGGTCATCTCAATAAAAACAAACTGATCGTGTTTATATAACTGTCTCACCCAGCATTGCCTGGTAAATTTCCCCTTCGGCCTGTAATAGTATGGTGTTATGGTCACCATTTTTAATTTCCTGATAGGTAATAATATCGGGGAACATTTTTCCCAGTTTGCGCCCCATTTTTACTGGAATAATTTCATCCATGTCACCATGCAGAATAGCAATCCTCGGCAATGGATTCCTTTTTACCAGCTCTGAAAGATGCGCTTCGTTATCAAAATTTTCCATTAACAACATGTGAAGCGGTTTACCAACAACCCGAACTGCCATGTCCCTGAGGCTCGTAAAAGGGGAAATTAACACAATCGTATTTACCCGATGTCCAGCAGCATACTGAAGCGCAGCGGCTGCTCCCAGAGAATGACCTAACAGGGACATGTGATTCTCCAAGGCCGCCAAATCCATATTCATTCGTTCGCTGAGCTTTTGAACCGCCAGTTTTGTGGATTCAAGTATTGATCCCGGCGAAGCTCTTCCTTCACATTTTCCATATCCTGGATAATCAACAAGCAGAAACCCTGTCTGCTGGTCAGGATATCGGGAAATAAAATCCATCCAGTCGAGGGCAAGAGCGGCGTTTCCACCAAAAAGAAGCCACAAATGGACCATATCTTGGCTTGATCCCGAGCGCGGCATCACATAGAAACTCGTCTGCTTCCCCTGACTTGATTGGAAGTCAAGTTCCACGACCCTTTTATCAGTAATCTGAGACAGCGTATACGATCTGGGAAAATAAATCATCTTGTGTTGGAAAATGAGGAGGTAAAGCGCGATGAATGTGGGAACAAGAAGAATGAACAGAAATTTCATGAAAATTTAGGGTGAATGAATAAAAGATTTTTTGCAAAAAATCTTTTGGCAAAAATTTATAGAGGAAAACTTTTTAGCTATCTAAGGGCACACATCAGGGTAAATGTATGATGAAAGGATCTCTTCTAATAAACTTTGCTGAAGCAAAATTGATTATATATTGCCTTCATTGAAGTCGTCACCTGTGTGCGACCAAATAAAGTATTCCAAATCAATCTGTTGCTTGGAGGAAAGCTCACCAAACTCAATCCCGCATCGCCTTATTGTTGTTGAGTAGCTTGATAGGCCGTTGGCCACGACATAATCGTTAATGGTTTTTATGGGGATATTATCCATACTGAAATCATCATCCCCAAAAATAACCCCCTGCTCAAACATCTCTTTAGGCCATCCTCTCCTCTCTATATAGCGGAAAGATAGCCCCCCTTTGCTGATATCAACAAGCTGGCCGAATTTCGAGTTCACTGCAAAGGCTCCACTTAATGCTTCAAAGCGCCGATGTCTACGTCTTTCTGCTTCTGAGTTTTTCTCTTGCATGGTCTCTCTCCCAAAAGGTGTTTGTGGAGTTTCAATCTCTCCCACAGATACCCAATTACATCACAGAGAATTTATTTTTGTCAACCTTTGTAATCAACCTTTTGCGGTTTTGCATATCTTTTATTCACTGCGCAGAAAAATAATTATATATAAGCCGATTCCAGGGCTTGCCTTCCGCAACAAAAATTGACAACGGCACCTATCCGGCACCTCTGATTTACTCGCAAAAAGTATTGGGATGGCTAAGCATAAAAGTTC